>CAINRS010000141.1 GCA_903852755.1 uncultured Actinomycetes bacterium
GGGTGACAACACGGAGATGGTCGTCGAGTTGATCGCGCCGATCGCGATGGATGAGGGGTTGCGGTTCGCGATCCGTGAGGGTGGTCGGACTGTGGGAGCGGGTCGGGTCACCAAGATCCTGAAGTGACCCCGGGCCCCCGGACGGGGCCGCATCGGTCACCGCCCGGCGGCTGCCGGGCGACACTGGAGTCGCTCGGAGGCTCCCGGCACCACGGGCCGGTGTCGGGGGCCTCCGGCGTCTCGGGCCGGACACGAGAGACTCCCGCCGCAGGTGGTCGGGAGCGTGGACCCCGAGAGGGGGTGGCTGCGTGACGACGACGCTCCTGGCGCTCGCCGTGGTCGTCGCGGCTGCGCAGGTGGGCGGAGCCGTCGCCACCAGGCTGCGCCAGCCCCGGGTGATCGGGGAGCTGCTCGCCGGACTGATCCTCGGTCCGAGCGCCGTCGGTGCGGTCGCTCCGGGCTACCTGGAGCTGCTGTTCCCGGACGAGGTCGTGGTGCGCCTCGAGTTCGTGGCGGAGCTCGGCCTGGTCCTGTTCGTCACGCTCGTCGGGGTGGAGTTCGACCGGGCCCAGCTCCGGGGCCAGGGCCGTCGGGCCGTGGTCGTGAGCCTGGTCTCGATCGTCGTCCCCTTCGCCCTGGGCCTGACAGTCGCCGGGTGGATCGGCAGGACCACCGGCGAGGCGGTCGACCCTGCCGCCTACGCCGTGTTCCTGGGCGCAGCGATGGCGGTGACCGCCTTCCCCGTCCTCGTCCGGATCCTCGAGTCGCTCGGGATCTCCCGTGCTCCACTCGGCACGCTCGTGATCGCCTGCGCCGGCGTCGACGACGTGGTGGCGTGGGTCCTGCTCGCCATCTCGGTCGCCGTGGCGACGTCGGGTGCCCCCGGTGAGGTCGTCGGTACGGTGGTGCTCGCCGCCGGCTTCGCTGTCGTGGTCCTGGGCGTGCTCCGACCCGCCCTGGCCCGGTTGCCCCGGGTGCCGTTGCCGCTCGTCGTGCTGCTGTCGCTCGGCGGTGCGTGGGCCACCGACCGGATCGGGGTGAGCGTCGTGTTCGGGGCCTTCCTGGTCGGGCTCGCCGTTCCCCGGGGGGAGACGGCAGCGCACGTCGAGCGGATGCTCGCACCGTTCACGACGACGGTCCTGCTCCCGGCGTTCTTCGTGGTCGTCGGTCTGGCCACCCGGGTGGGGAGCATCGACTCGGTCGACCTGTGGATCGTGACGCTCCTCGTCGTGGTGATCGCGAGCGTGGGCAAGTTCGGCGGCGCTGCGGTGGCCGCCCGGGCGACCGGGTCGACGTGGGCGGACGCGCTCGCCATCGGTTCGCTCATGAACGCCCGGGGCCTCACCGAGGTGGTGGTGCTCACCATCGGGATCGAGCTGGCGGTGATCGGCCCGACGACCTTCACGATCATGGTGCTCATGGCGGTCATCACGACGGTCGCCGCCGGACCGTTGGCTCGGCGGTTCCTGGGGTCGGACCCCGGGCCGGATCCGTCGTCGTCTGCAGGTTCGGTCGGCCCGTCGGGATCCGACGGTTTGATCCCCCCGACCGGGGACCGGTAGCGTCCCGTGGCCGGTCGAGGGCCGGCGTGGTGTTTGACAGATCGATGACCGGCCCGGAGGCGGGCCCGACGACAGGCCCGGTCCCGGGCACGGAGGTGCCGACGTGGCCGCAGAGATGAAGATCCGGATCCGCCTGAAGGCGTACGACCACGAGGTCATCGATCAGTCCACCAAGAAGATCGTCGAGACGGTCACCCGCACCCAGGCCACGGTCCGGGGTCCGGTGCCGCTCCCCACCGAGAAGCACCGCTTCACCGTGATCCGGTCCCCCCACAAGGACAAGGACTCCCGGGAGCACTTCGAGATGCGGATCCACAAGCGGCTGATCGACATCGTCGACATCAAGCCCAACACGGTCGACTCGCTCCAGCGGCTCGACCTGCCGGCGGGCGTCGACATCGAGATCAAGCTCCAGGAGGCCTGAGCGCCCCGGCCCGACCACCCCTCCGGCGCCCATTGGCGCTGCCGGGAGTCGACTGGTAGCGTCTCGAGGTCGCTGCGGGGGAGTCCCCGTGGTTCCGACCACGCTCGTCGGGTCCGATGCACCGGGCCGGGCAGCGTGCCAGGACAATCGACGTCCGACCAGGCCTGCCGGTGCTGCCTGCAGGAACCGTTCGGCACAACCGAGTCGTCGCTCCGCCGGGCCTGCCCGTGCGGAGCGTTCGCGTGAATGGAGGTCGAGCCGACCTCCGGAGGAATCGAGCCACCATGGCCAAGAGAGCGATCGTGGGCGAGAAGCTGGGCATGACCCAGGTCTGGGACGAGTCCAACGTTGCCGTGCCGGTGACGGTGCTGCGCGTGGATCCGGCCCGGGTGGTGCAGCTCCGCACGCCCGAGCGTGACGGCTACAGCGCCGTCCAGGTGACCTACGGGCACCGTGACGCCGGCAAGCTCACCAAGCCGCTGGCGGGTCACTACGCCGCCGCCGGTGTCGAGCCGGGCAAGCGGCTGCTCGAGCTGCGGCTCGAGGACATCTCGGAGTTCCAGGTCGGTCAGGAGATCGCCGCGGACACCTTCGAGCCCGGCGACGTGGTCGACGTGACGGCCGTCAGCAAGGGCAAGGGCTTCGCCGGCCCGATGAAGCGCCACAACTTCAAGGGCCAGGGCGCCTCGCACGGTGCGCACCGGGTGCACCGCATGCCGGGCTCCATCGGCCAGTGCGCCACGCCGTCCCGGGTCTTCAAGGGCGTGCGCATGGCCGGCCGCATGGGCGGGACGCAGGTGACGACCCTCAATCTCGAGGTCGTCCGGGTCGACGCCGAGCAGGGCGTGATCCTCATCAAGGGGGCCGTGCCCGGTCCCCGTGGGGGCGTGGTGATCGTCCGCAACGCCGTCAAGGCCTCGTCGGCCCGGGGAGGTGCGTCCTGATGCCCACCGTTCCGTTGCGCAACCGGGCCGGTGCCGAGGTCGGCACCGTGGACCTGGCCGACGACGTGTTCGGCATCGAGCCGAACGTCCCCGTCATGCACCAGGTCGTCACCGCCCAGCTCGCCTCCCGTCGTTCCGGCACCCAGTCGACCAAGACCCGCGCCGAGGTGTCGGGTGGTGGTGCCAAGCCGTTCCGCCAGAAGGGCACCGGCCGGGCCCGTCAGGGGTCGATCCGGGCGCCGCAGTTCCGCGGTGGCGGCGTGGCGCTGGGACCGAAGCCGCGGAGCTACGCCCAGCGCACCCCCAAGAAGATGGTGCGCCTCGCCCTGCGCTCGGCCCTGTCGGACCGCGCCGCAGAGGGCAAGGTCATCGTCGTCGAGGACTGGGACTTCCCGGCTCCCCGGACCAAGGACGCCGTCGCGTGCCTCGCCGCACTCGGCGTGGACGGCTCGGCTCTCGTGGTGGTCCCGTTCGACCACGACGTGGCGCAGCTGACCTTCCGGAACCTGCCGCACGTGCACGTGCTCACACCGAACGAGCTCAACACCTACGACGTCCTGGTCCACGACGTCGTGCTCTTCAGCACCGACACCCTGCCGGGTGCGGGCACCGGTGCCGCCGGTGCGTCGGATGCGACCGAGGAGGTCGAGTCGTGAGCGGAGCCCACCTGCGCAAGGACCCCCGCAGCGTGATCCTGCGGCCGGTCGTGAGCGAGAAGTCGTACCGGCTGCTCGACGAGGGCGTCTACACCTTCGTCGTGGCGCGGGACGCCTCGAAGCCCGAGATCCGCGACGCCGTCCAGGCCATCTGGCCCGGTGTGGTGGTGCAGAGCGTCAACACCATCAACCGCAAGGGCAAGCGGCTCCGCAACCGCCGCAGCCTGACCTTCGGCCAGCGGGCCGACACCAAGCGCGCCCTGGTGACCCTGTCCTCCGGCGGCGCCCAGATCGACCTGTTCGAGGTGAAGTGACATGGGCATCCGCAAGCGCAAGCCCACCAGCCCCGGTCGCCGGTTCCAGACGGTCTCCGACTTCTCCGAGATCACGCGGGAGCGTCCCGAGAAGTCCCTGCTCGCCAAGAAGACCCGGACCGGTGGCCGCAACAGCTACGGCCGCAAGACCTCCCGGCACCGTGGTGGCGGTCACAAGCAGCAGTACCGGGTGATCGACTTCAAGCGACGCAAGGACGGCGTGCCCGCCGTCGTCGCCGCGATCGAGTACGACCCGAACCGGACCTGCCGGATCGCCCTGCTGCACTACCTCGACGGAGAGAAGCGCTACATCCTCGCCCCGAAGGACGTGACCGTCGGTGACCGGCTCCAGTCCGGCCAGGGCGCCGAGATCCGCCCCGGCAACGCCCTGCCCCTGCGTTACATCCCCGTCGGCACGGTCGTGCACAACGTGGAGTTCAAGCCCGGCGGCGGCGGCAAGATGGCCCGGTCGGCCGGGTCGAGCGTGCAGCTCGTCGCCAAGGAGGGGGACTACGCGACCCTGCGCCTCCCGTCGACCGAGATGCGTCGGGTCCCGATCGACTGCCGGGCCACGGTCGGCGAGGTGGGCAACGCCGAGCACGACCTCATCAAGATCGGCAAGGCCGGGCGGAACCGCTGGAAGGGCGTCCGCCCGCAGACCCGTGGCGTCGCCATGAACCCGGTCGACCACCCCCACGGTGGCGGCGAGGGCAAGACCTCCGGCGGCCGGCACCCGGTCTCGCCCTGGGGCAAGCCCGAGGGTCGTACCCGCAACAAGAAGCAGCCGTCGCAGCGGCTCATCGTCCGTCGCCGCCGCACCCGCGGCTCGCGGCGGTGAGGAGGGAGGCACTGTGCCCCGCAGCCTGAAGAAGGGTCCGTTCGTCGACGACCACCTGCTCCGCAAGGTGGACGCGCTCAACGAGTCCGGCGCCAAGAGCGTCATCAAGACGTGGTCCCGCCGGTCCACGATCATCCCGGAGATGGTCGGCCACACGATCGCCGTGCACGACGGTCGCAAGCACGTCCCGGTCTACGTCACCGAGTCGATGGTCGGCCACAAGCTCGGCGAGTTCGCCCCGACGCGGACCTTCCGGTTCCACGCCGGCCAGGAGAAGGGCGCGAAGGGACGACGCTGATGTCGAACGCAACCTCCTCCAAGACCAACGAGCGCCCTGGTGTCCGGGCGGTGCACCGTGGTGCCCGCGTGTCGGCCACCAAGGTCCGTGAGGTGCTCGACCTGATCCGCAACAAGCCGGTCGGTGAGGCGCGGACCACCCTCCAGTTCACCGAGCGCGGCGCCGCCGACCTGGTGATCAAGGTGCTCGACTCCGCGGTGGCCAACGCCGCCAACAACGAGGACATCCCGCCGGACGAGCTCTACGTCGCCGCCTGCTACGCGGACGAGGGGCCGACCATGAACCGCTGGCGCCCCCGGGCCCGCGGCCGGGCGACCCGGATCCGCAAGCGCACGGCGCACATCACGGTCATCGTCGGCCGGTACACGCCGGCGGAGCTCGACGAACGCCGGTCCCGGGCGGAGTCCCGCGGCCGGGTCGACACCGACGCCGCGGCCCAGCGTGCCCGCCGGGTGGCACGGTCCCGGGCGGCTGCCGGGTCGATCGACGAGGCCACCGACGAGTCGGATCTCGAGGACCCGGCCAGCGACGAGGCCGCTGCCGACGAGGCAGCGACCGAGGCGACCGTCGAGGAGGCCACCGCCGAGTCGCCTGGTGACGCCGACGCCGACGCCGACACCGACGCCGACGCCGTTGCCGACGGCGACACCGAGGCCGACGACGATGAGGCTGCCGCCGAGGCGACCGTGGACGAGGCCGACGCCGAGCAGGCGGACGAGCCGGGGAAGGACGACTGATGGGTCAGAAGGTCAACCCGTACGGGTTCCGGCTGGGCGTCACCACCGACTGGAAGTCGCGGTGGTTCGCCTCCCGGGAGAAGTACGTCGACTACCTCACCGAGGACTGGAAGATCAGGGACTACCTGATGAACAAGCTCCCGAACGCGGCGATCAGCCGCATCGAGGTGGAGCGGACCAGCGACCGCCTGCGGATCGACGTCTACACCGCCCGTCCCGGCATCGTCATCGGTCGGCGGGGCGCCCAGGCCGACGAGCTCCGTGCCGACCTGGCCAAGCTCACCGGCAACCCGAAGCTGCAGCTCAACATCAACGAGATCAAGCAGCCGGAGCTCGACGCAGCCCTGATCGCCCAGGGAGTCGCCGACCAGCTCGCCAACCGGATCGCGTTCCGGCGGGCCATGAAGCGCGCCGTCCAGAACGCCCAGAAGGCCGGGGCGCTCGGCATCCGGGTGCAGTGCTCGGGTCGCCTCGGTGGCTCCGAGATGTCACGGACCGAGTGGTACCGGGAGGGCCGGGTGCCGCTCCACACGCTCCGTGCCGACATCGACTACGGGTTCCGTGAGGCCCGGACGACCGCCGGTCGGATCGGCGTGAAGGTCTGGATCTACAAGGGCGACATCCTCCCGTACAAGAGCCCGAACGAGGACAAGATCGCCCGCGAGGCCGCAATGGCGGTCGGTGAGAGCGCTGCGCCCGAGCGGCCCCGCGTGGTGTCGACCAAGCCCACGACGGCGACCGAGGCGACCGACGAGCCGGACGACGAGGTGAAGCCGCTCGTGGCCGAGGCCGATCCCGAGTTCGAGCGTCTGCTCGCCGAGGAGGAGGAGATCGAGCGCTCCACCCGCGAGCACCACGAGACCCCGCACTTCCGGCCAGGGGACGGTGACTGACGTGTTGATGCCACGCAAGGTCAAGCACCGCAAGCAGCAGCGCGGTCGCCTCAAGGGCAACGCCAAGGGCGGGACGTCGGTCTCCTACGGGACCTACGGCATCCAGGCGCTCGAGCCGGGCTGGATCACCGCCCGTCAGATCGAGGCGGCCCGTATCGCCATGACCCGCCACATCAAGCGTGGCGGCAAGGTCTGGATCAACATCTTCCCGGACAAGCCGATCACCCAGAAGCCGGCCGAGACCCGCATGGGGTCTGGCAAGGGCAACCCGGAACGCTGGGTCGCCGTGGTCAAGCCCGGCCGGATCCTCTTCGAGTTGAGCTACCCCGACGACGTGATCGCCCGGGGTGCCCTGAACCGGGCGATCCAGAAGCTGCCGATCAAGGCCCGGATCATCACCCGTGAGGAGGGCATCTGATGGCGACGACCAACGTGCGCGACCTCGGTGACGTCCAGCTCGTCGAGTTCCTCGCCGAGGAGCGCGACCGCCTGTTCAAGCTCCGCTTCCAGCTGGCGACCGGTCAGCTCGAGAACACCGCCCGCATCGCCCAGGCCAAGCGGGACATCGCCCGGGCGCTGACCGAGCTGCGGGCCCGTGAGATCACTGCGGCCGAGGCCGTCGATGGAGGTGCGTCCTGATGAGCGACGAGACCGAGACCGAGCGCAACGCCCGCAAGGTCAGGGAGGGCGTCGTGACCTCCAACAAGATGGACCGCACGGCGGTGGTGACCGTGGTCGAGCGGGTGCGCCACCCGAAGTACTCCAAGACGGTCCAACGCGACAAGAAGCTGTACGTGCACGACGAGACCAACGACCTCAACGTCGGTGACCGCGTGCGTGTCATGGAGACCCGTCCGCTGTCCAAGACCAAGCGTTGGCGGGTCGTCGAGGTCCTGGAGCGTGCCCGATGATCCAGCAGGAGAGCCGCCTCAAGGTGGCGGACAACTCGGGCGCCAAGGAGATCCTCGTGATCAAGGTGCTCGGCGGTTCCAAGCGCCGGTACGCCTCGATCGGCGACATCGTCGTGGCGACCGTCAAGGACGCCCTCCCGGGCGCCGGCGTGAAGAAGGGCGACGTCGTCAAGTGTGTCGTCGTGCGCGTCAAGAAGGAGAAGCGTCGTCCGGACGGCAGCTACATCCGCTTCGACGA
>CAINRS010000142.1 GCA_903852755.1 uncultured Actinomycetes bacterium
CCGGCGAGGTCGGCGGGCGTGGGCGACACGTGGACGTGCTCGGGCCGGACGCCCACGACGACGTGGGCGTCGACCTGCGTGCTGCCGACCTGCGTCACCGGAACCTCGCCGGCCGAGGTACGGATCGCCGCCCCGTCCGCCGCGTTCACGGCGGTGCCGGCGAGCACGTTCATCGGTGGGCTGCCGATGAACCCGGCGACGAACAGGTTGGCCGGCCGCTCGTAGACGGCCTGTGGTGCACCGACCTGCTGCAGGCGCCCGTCGCTCATGATGGCGATGCGGTCGGCCATCGTCATGGCCTCGACCTGGTCGTGGGTGACGTAGACGAACGTCGTCCCGAGCCTGCGGTGCAACTCGACGAGCTCGAGCCGCGTCTGGGTGCGGAGCTTGGCGTCGAGGTTGGACAGCGGCTCGTCCATGAGGAACACCTCCGGACGACGGACGATCGCCCGTGCGAGGGCCACCCGCTGCCGCTGCCCGCCGGAGAGCTCACCGGGTTTCCGGCCGAGGTACTCGGTCAGGCCGAGCGTCGCAGCGGCATCCGCGACGCGCTGGGCCCGCTCGGCGGGTTCGACCCTGGCGGCCCGGTTGGCGACGAGCGGCGACTCGATGTTCTGCTGCACCGTCATGTGGGGGTAGAGCGCGTAGCTCTGGAACACCATGGCGATGTCGCGGTCGCGGGGTGGGACGTCGTTGACGACCCGGTCCCCGATCGACAGCGTGCCGGCGCTGATCTCCTCGAGTCCGGCGATCATGCGCAGCGCCGTGGACTTCCCGCAGCCGGAGGGTCCGAGCAGCACCATAAACTCGCCGTCGAACACCTCGAGGCTCAGCTCCTCGACGGCGAGCACGTCGCCGAACTGCTTGCTCACCCGGTCGAAGATGACGCCGCTCACCGACCGGGAGGATAGGCGACCCCGGGACGGCCTGCGGGCGTCGTGGGGCCGGTGTCACGAGGTGTCGCGCACCACCTCGGCGTAGCGATCGGCGATGCCGGGGGAGTTCGCCCGGAGTTCACGCTCGGTCCACCCGGCCGTCGGCAGGGTCTGCACGCACCACCGGGCGAACGCCGTCGTGTCGAGCCACTCGGCCTCGGCGGGCGACAGGTCCGGGACCTCGGTGCGACCGGCCGCGATGTCGGCCCGGAGGCCGGCCCAGCCCCGCTCCCGGTCGAACCGACGGCACGCACCAGCGACCGCTGCGGGCGTGGGCGGCCCGGTGGTCGGTGCCGGCAGGAGCGCCACGGCATCGCGCCAGGTGCGGATGGTTCCATCGGGTACGTGCAGCAGTCGGGACGACCACAGGCCGAGTGCCAGTCCGGTGACCGGCGGGCACGCCCCGGGCGACGGCATCCCGAGGGCCAGGTGGAGGGCGTCGACCAGCAGTCCCGAGCACGGGACCTCGTCGTCCACCACCGACTCGTTGCTGCCATCGGTGCCCCGGGTGCGGTGCCGGACGGTGCCGTCACGGTGCACCACCACGTCGATCCGGAGTTGGGTGCCGATCGGTCCGGCCGTCACCGGGTCGGTGACAGCGGTGCCCAGTGGACGTGCGGTTCCGAGCACACCGACGGCCACCGCCAGCGTCCCCGGCGGCGCGAGGACACCGAACAGCGACGCAGCGGCGCACCGTGGGTCGGGCCGCAGGCTCCGGAGCGCGACGCGACCGTCGTCGGGGTGTCCGTTCGGGCCGGCGAGTGCGGCGAGCAGGGTGAACGGTTCGAGCGCCGCAGTCAGACCGAGCAGGCCGTCGACGATGCTGCGGGGTTGTGGATCGCGCTGCACGGGTCCTCGGGTTCCGGAGGAGGGGAGACGGCGACCCGGCTGGTCCGGTTCATCGGACGCATCCAGTTGTTCGCCGGTTGCCCGGTTGTTCGCCGGGTGCCCGGTGGCGGCCGTCCGACGCCGACCGGGAGGGGAGTGTCTCAGGTCGTCGGCGCTGCGAGTGGCGCCGTCGCCGGGCCGGGCGACCCGGTGGAGACCGTCGCCGGGCCGGGCGACCCGGTGGAGACCGTCCGGTCCACCCAGCCGGCGACGGCCGGCCAGCGTCGGGCCACCAGCTCGTGCGCCAGGCGGGCGTCGCTCAGGACGTAGGCGCGGAGCGTCGCATCGTCGAGCTCGTGGATGCGGGTCCGGTCGACCTCGACGGGATCCAGGCCGACGAACCGCGACAGCGGTTTGAGGGCACAGCTGAGTCCGAGCGTCCGGCCCACGTCGGCCCGGTAGGCCCGGAGACCGTCGAGGTGCCGGTGCCGGTGCCACTGGGCCTCACCGCTGACCGGGTCGATCCGCAGTCCGGTCGCGACCCCGAGCCTCCGGGCGCGCTCGTCGATGAAGGGCAGGTCGAACCGTCGGCCGTTCCAGGTGACGATCACGCCCGGTGGCAGGTCGGCGAGCAGTCGGTCGACCCGGGTCAGGAGCGCCCGCTCGTCGTCCGGTTCCGTCCCGGGGGCCTCGACCACCTCCTCGACGTGGCCGCCTGCCCGCTCGTCCGGTGTGCCGACCGGGCCGCCCCAGAACGCGACGGCGACCACCGCCGAGCGGGAGGGGTCGAGTCCGTCGACCGCGGTGTCCGTCTCGATGTCGAGGCCGTAGAGCGGGACCCCGGCGAGCCCCGATGGGGTCGCCGCCGGGTCGGTCCCATCGGTGTCGATGCTGCCGGTGCCGTCGGTGCTGGTCCCGTCGGGCGGGTGCTCGGCCACGTCGGCATGGTAGGCGGGGCCGACGACAGCCGACCCGGTCAGCCCCGGATGCGCATCCGGCGACCGAGGCGGTCGCGGCCGGGATCGGCGAACTCGACCACCGGGTCGCCGACCATCCAACCCGCAGCCCGGACGGCGAGGACCAGGGCGTCGAGCACGTCGTCCGGAGCAGCGCCCCGTGGCACGCCGGCGGGTCGGGTCCAGCGGTCGGGGACGGACGGTCGTAGCACCGCGAGTCGTTCCCGGCGGCCGGCCGTGGTCCGCTTCGGGTGGCGCATCGGCGCACCGGCGAGCGTGGTGAACGCCAGCTCCGGGTGGGTCTCGACCACCTGGTCGCGTCGGCGGGCCCCGACACTGCTCAGGGCCTCGTCGAGTTCGGCGATGCGCGGGACCAGTCCCCAGGCCTGGACGGAGATGCCGGATCCGGTGGCGCAACGCTGCCGCGCGAGTGCGTCCGGGTAGTCGTCGGCGTCGAGCACCGGCCGGGCCGGGGTCGGGAAGACCGAGCTCCGGCGTGGTCCGAGTGCGGTCCGGCACGCCCGGTCGCAGGTTCGTGGCCCGGTCTCGGGCAGGCCGATCGGCATGTCGATCGCGACGATCCGCAGCGAGCGGTCCGCGACGATCGGCGCGATCGCCGGTTCGACCCGGACCGACCGGACCGAGAACGGCTCGACCCGTGCCACCACCACGACCCAGCCCGCACGACAGCCGTCGACACCGGCGACCTGCAGCGTCGTGTTCTCGTCGCCCACGCACCGAGCCTACGGTCGTCGTCGAGCGGGTCGTCCGCTCCCTCGGGCGTGGTCCCGGTACCATCCGGCCGTCCGGCGTGGACTGCCCGCCGGCCTGTCCGTCGAGGAGTTCCGTGGCCCGCCACCTCATCACCAGTGCGCTGCCGTACATCAACGGTGTCAAGCACCTCGGCAACCTGGTCGGGTCGATGCTGCCCGCCGACGTGGCGGCCCGGTACCTGCGGGCCGCCGGCCACGAGGTGCTCGCCATCTGTGCGACCGACGAGCACGGGACCCCCGCCGAGCTGGCAGCTGCCGAGGCCGGGATCCCGGTGGAGCAGTACTGCGCCGAGCAGTACGAGGTGCAGCGGGACCTCGGCGAGCGGTTCGGGCTGTCCTGGGACCACTTCGGTCGGACCTCGCGTCCGCAGAACCGCGCGCTCACGGAGCACTTCGCCGCCCGCCTGTGCGCCCAGGGGTTCACTGCGGTGCGCTCGACCCCGCAGGTGTACTCGATCGCCGACGGACGGTTCCTGCCGGACCGCTACGTGCTGGGCACCTGCCCGAACTGCGGGTTCGAGCGTGCCCGGGGGGACCAGTGCGAGCAGTGCGGCAAGCAGCTCGAGCCGACCGAGCTGATCGGACCCCGGTCGGCGGTCTCCGGGAGTGACCAGCTCGAGGTGCGCGAGAGCGCCCACGTGTTCATGCTGCAGTCGGCGCTCGCGCCGAGGATCCGGGAGTGGGTCGACGCCCAGGGCGACTGGCCGCAGCTCACCCGGTCGATCGCCGAGAAGTGGCTCGACGAGGGCCTGCAGGACCGGGGCATCACCCGGGACCTCTCGTGGGGGTTCCCCGTCGACCCCGAGGTGTTCCCGGAGGCTGCGGGCAAGGTGTTCTACGTCTGGTTCGACGCGCCGATCGGCTACCTGGGCGCCACCCGGGAGTGGGCCGACCTCGTGTTCGACGCCGACGCCGCCCAGACGGAGTTCGACCGCTGGTGGCGGACCGACCGCGGCGCCGACGACGTGACCTACACGCAGTTCATGGGCAAGGACAACGTGCCGTTCCACACCATCGGGTTCCCCGGCACCATCCTGGGCTCGGGTGAGTCGTGGAAGCTCGTCGATCGGCTCAAGTCGTTCAACTGGCTGACCTACTACGGCGGCAAGTTCTCGACCTCGGAGCACCGCGGCGTGTTCATGTCGGACGCCCTCGAGCTGCTCCCGGCCGACTACTGGCGCTGGTACCTCATGTCCAACGCCCCCGAGTCCGACGACACAACGTTCACCTGGCAGCGCTTCGCCGAGGCCGTGAACAAGGATCTCGTCGCCACGCTCGGGAACTTCGTCAACCGGACGGTCACCCAGGTGGTCCGCCACTTCGGCGAGCAGGTACCCGAGGGCGGGGAGCCCACCGACGTCGAGGACGAGGCCCTCGCCGTGGCACGTGAGCGGCTCGAGGAGTACCTCGCCCACCTCGATGCGCTCGAGTTCCGCAAGGCGACCTCGGCGCTGCGGTCGCTGTGGGCCGAGGGCAACGTCTACCTGGAGCGGCGGGAGCCGTGGCGGACCGTCAAGGAGGACCGCGACCGAACGGCGTGCACCCTCCGCACCGCGCTGGTGCTCGCCGTCGTCGACGCCATCGCCGCCGCCCCGTTCATCCCCCACACCGCCGACCGGCTCGGGGTCTGCCTGCTCGGGCCCGACCCGCTCGGGCGGGACGGCCGGGCCGCAGTGCTCGACACGGAGCTCGTCGACCGTGCCGTCGCCGCCATCCGGCCCGGCGCGTCGATCGCGCCGCCGGGGTTGCTGTTCGAGAAGGTCTCCGACGAACAGGTCGCGGCGTGGGAGGATCGATTCGGTGGTGAACCTGTCGAACCGGACCAGCCGGTGACCTCGTGACGGTGACCTCGTGACGGCGACGTCCTCACCGGCGTCGGCGGGCCCCTCCCGCCGGAAACGGCCGGCCGCGCCCCGAGGCCCCGTCGTCCGGGCGTTCCTGCGGGCGCGACTGCAATTGGCCCGGGTCGTGACCCTGCTCCTGCTGCTCGCCGTCAGCGGGGTGGCGCTCGGTCTGCTGGTCTCGTTCCCGGTGAGCCGGATCCAGTTCAACCCGAGCGGTGCCATCCGGCTGGACCAGGCCAACCTGGTGGGCAAGGCCGACACGGAGTCGGCGTTGGTGGCCGCTGAGGACCTGCCGGTGGAGTGGGTGCCGGGTGACGACACCCTCGGTGCGTTCGGAGTGCTCGGCTCGACGTTCTGCGGTACCGAGGTCGCGCTACCCACGGCGCTGTCGGACGAGAAGTCCGTCGTGTTCGAGAATCCGCAGACGGGATCGATCCTGATCGGACAGGCGCTGCGGGTGGACAAGTGGCAGGCGGCGCGAGACTACGTGTCCCAGGTCGACCGCGCCCTCAAGGACTGCGACGAGTTCTACGCCCGGACGTTCACCGGGCCGGTGCGCTCGAGGATCGAGGATCCGCCGGGATCGCCGGCGATCACCGATGCCGTCGGGGCGACCTTCCGCTCGCTCGAGGAGCCCCCGGGAGTCACGGAGTGGTCGATCCTCGCAGTGGGCGACCTGCTCGTCGCCGTCGCGGTGGCGGGGACGGAACCGTCCCCCGAGCAGTTCATCGACACGATCGAGAACCGGATCCTGACGCGGCTCGACCCGGCCGACTTCGCACCGTCGGGTTCGACGACGACCACGACCACCGCACCCGACGGCAACTGAGCCGGCACCGGTCGGCCACTGCGACGACGCAGCCGATCAGAGCTCGTCGTCGACGAGGTGGAAGGCCTCGGCGAGCCCGGTTCCGGCCCAGCGCCCGGCGTCCCCGGCGAGTTCGGCCTCCCTTCGCCGGAAGGCGTCGAGTGGCGCCTCGTCCTCGGCGGCGCTGCTGCGGGACAGGTGGGTCGTCTCCCACTGGCTGCGGTGGGCCAGCAGCGCGTCGACCTTGCGGTTGAGATCCTCGGGACCGAAGGACTCCGCGTGGTCCGCCGCGTCGGGCTCGAACAACATCAGCGCCCGGGGTCGGTGCGGCTCCAGACCGTCGGCGAGTTGGTCCCTGGCGAACCAGGGGTCGCGGGCGGCGACGATCCCCTCGACGACCAGGCGTCCGGCAGCGGCGTGGTCGGGGTGGAGCCGGTAGCGCTTCCACGGATCGTGGCCCAACACCACGTCGGGCCGCAGCCGACGGATCACCTCGCACACCCGGTCCCGGGTGGTCACGTCGGCGACGAGCTCGCCGTCGGTCTCGCCGAGGAACGTCACCGTGGCTCCCCCGAGGAGTTCGGATGCCCGGACCTGCTCCAGGCGACGCCGCTCGACGAGCTCGGCCTGGTCGGCATCGCGGTCCCAGGTGCCCTTGGAGCCGTCGGTCAGCACCAGGTGGTGCACGGCCGCTCCCCGGCGCGTCCACTTGGACAGGGTGCCGCCGCACTGGAACTCGGCGTCGTCAGGGTGGGCGACCACGACGAGCACCACCGATGGGGTTGCGAGGTCGATCGACCGCGGCGGGGGTCGGTCGGTCAGGTCGGCACGGCGCACCACGCTCAGAGTGTGTCACTCGTGTCTGCGCCGAGCCCTGTGAGGTCGGCGGGGACGTCGACGTCCCAGCCCAGGTCGGGGTCGGTCACGACGACCACCGGTGCACCGCACCGGGCGGCCTCCGCCCGGTGCGCGTCGGCGGAGCCGGGGCCGTAGCGGAACCGGAAGGCCGGGAGTCGGGGCAGCGACAGGAGGTTGGTGCCGTCACCGTGCCGGTCGGGGACGATCACGACGGCGTCCCGCGCGTCGTCGAGCGTGCCGTCCAGCAGGTCCGCCAGTCCGGCGGGCCGGGCCAGGTCGCCCGGGACCACCGTGACCCGGGCCGCTCCTCGGTCGAGGCAGTGGAGGTAGGCCGCACCGACCTCGTCGGCCAGTCCCCGCCGGTCGGTCCGCAGCACCTCGGCGCCGGCACCGGTCGCCCACCGGGCGACCTCGTCGTCGCCGGTGACGACCACACAGGACCGGTCGCTGACCGCGTCGAGCACGCCGTCGGCGAGACGCCGGGCCAGTTCGCTCCGCCCGGTGTCATCGAGCACGTCGGCCAGACGGGACTTGGCGTCCCGGAAGGATCGGACGGGGACCACGACGACGTGGGGGCCGCTCGACGGATCCCCGGGCGTGTCCACGGGGTGCAGCGTAGGGTTCCCAGCCATGCGGATCCGTGTCGCCGTCATCGGCGGTGGTTCCTGGGGGACCACCGTCGCCCACCTCGCTGCCCACCACGTCCCGACGCTGCTCTGGGCCCGACGGGAGGACCTCGCCGAGGAGGTCAACACGGCGCACTCCAACGAGCGGTACCTGCCGGGTCACCGGCTGCACGAGGACCTGCGGGCCACCGCCGACCTGGCCGAGGCGGTGTCGTCGGCGGACGTGCTGGTCATGGGGGTGCCGTCACTGGGGTTCCGGGGTGCGCTCGAGGCGTGTGCCGAGCACGTGCGGGCGTGGGTCCCGGTGCTCTCCCTGACCAAGGGGTTCGAGCAGGGCACGCGCCTGCGGATGACCCAGGTGGTCAACGAGGTCCTGCCCGGCCACCCGGCCGCAGTGCTCACCGGGCCGAACCTGGCCAAGGAGATCCTCGCCGGTGACGCGGCGGCGGCGGTCATCGCGAGCCCCGACCCGGTCGTCGCCCAGCAGTTGCAGCGGATCTTCCACCAGAACCTGTTCCGCGTCTACGTCAACCCCGACGTGACCGGATGCGAGGTCGCCGGAGCCCTCAAGAACGTGATCGCGATCGCGGCGGGCATGGCGGACGGGCTGGGCGCCGGGGACAACACCAAGGCGGCGGTCATCACCCGGGGACTCGCCGAGCTCTCCCGCCTGGGCGAGGCGATGGGCGGGAAGTTCGCCACCTTCTCGGGGCTGGCCGGGATGGGCGACCTGATCGCCACGTGCATGTCGGAGCAGTCGAGGAACCGGTTCGTGGGCGAGGAGCTCGGCCGCGGGCGATCGATCGACGAGATCATCACCGAGATGAACATGGTCGCCGAGGGGGTCAGGACCTCGCGTGTGGTGATGGAGCTCGCCGACGAGTACGGGGTCGAGATGGCGATCTCCTCGGAGGTGTTCGCCGTCTGCCACGAGGGCCGCCCGGCGATCGACGCGTACCGGGGCCTGATCCGGCGCCAGCAGGGCGGGGTCGAGTTCTCCCGGCTCGAGTACTGACCGGTGGGATCCGCGGACTTCGCGGGGGTCGAGGACCGGTCGTAGCCTCCCCGCGATGGCACCAGTCAGTTCCGAACCCCACCTGCGCGCCACCGGTGGGACGACGTCCCCGGTCGGCACCGTGGATGCCGGCGTGCTCGCCCACGTCGACGCCGCCGGTGCCGTCGAACCGGTGGGAGCCGGCTGGACCCTCGACTGGTGGGTTGGGGCGGAGGACCGGTGGCACCACCCGTCGGTGGAGGCCTCCGTCCGGCAGCGGACGCTGGAGGACACCCCGGTGGTCCACACGGCGGTCCGCGTTCCCGGCGGCGACGTGGTCAGCCGGGCGGGTGGGGTCGTGGCCACGGTCGCCGGTGCGGCCGCACCGGCGGTGCTCGTCGAGTTCGAGAACCTCTCGGCGGTCCCGGTCGCGCTCGCGCTCGTCGTGCGGCCGCTGCGGGCGGAGGGTCCCGGGCGGGTCGTCGCCGCCCGGGTCCACGGTGCGACCGTCGTGGTCGACGGTGCATCGGCCCTGCGGCTCGACCGGCCGGTGGCGAGGGTCGTCCTCGGTCGCTGCGTCCCGTCCCCGGCCGCCGACGTCGTGTCCCGTCGCATCGAGGCGGCCGAGGACCGTCTGCCCCCGGCGGCGACGGAGGACCGTGACGGCCGGGCCGAGGTCGCAGCGGTGGTGCCCCTCGCGCACGCAGCGACGGTGCGGGTGCTCGTGGGGGCCGCCGGACCGGTCGATGACGTGCCGTGGACCTCGCCGACCCTCGACGAGGTCGTCACCGGCTGGGAGCACCACCTGGGTCGCCTCGCCTCGCTCGACCTGGGGGTCCCGGGCTGGGCCGCCGGGGTGCGCGCTGCGTGTTCGACGCTGTTGCTGGCCGGCCCCGCCGTGGTCGCCGACTGCCTGCGGCGCCACCGGGGGAGCGCCGGGCCGACCGCAGCGGGCCGGGCCGCCGGGGTGTGCGAGGCCGCCTGCCGGGTCGGTGCCGTCGACCTGTTGCCTCCGGTCGCCCGGGGGCTGGCGATCGCCCAGCGGTTGGGCGGAGCGTGCCGGCTCGGGGACGGTTCCGACGGGAGCGTGGCCCTGCTGTGGGCGGCGGCGGGAGTGCTCTCGGGTCCGGCGGCGGCGGCGCACGCCGACGAGCTGGTGGCCCCGGTCGCCGTGGCGATCCGGCGAGTGGGTCGGCGTGGTCCCGGCCAGGGTGTGGATCCCGGCTCGGCCGCCTGGGCGCTGCGGGCGGTCGCCCCCGGCCTGCTCGCGATCGGGCAGCCCGAGGTGGCAGCGGACGCTGTCACCGTGGCGGGGCGCGTGGCAGCGGACACCGGGAGCCGGGACGTCGATCCGGGAGGTGTCGTGGACCCGGTCGCCGACCTCGTGGCCCCGGACGGTCCGGTCCGGGTCCGGGACCGGGACGCCGCTCCC
The DNA here is from genome assembly GCA_903852755.1 of uncultured Actinomycetes bacterium. Classification (GTDB taxonomy): domain Bacteria; phylum Actinomycetota; class Acidimicrobiia; order Acidimicrobiales; family Microtrichaceae; genus SXMI01. The sequence continues at coordinate 10,055 of CAINRS010000142.1, forward strand.
GTGGCCGCCCTGCTCGCAGCCGCGCTCCGGTCGGTCGTCGTCGACTCGGCGGACGGCGTGTCCATCCTCCCGGTGTTCCCCGAGTCCTGGAGGGGACTGCCTGCGGATGTCCGCAACGTGCACACGGCGTGGGGGCTCGTGTCGTGGTCGTTGCGCTGGCACGGGGCCCGACCTGCCCTGTTGTGGGAGGTCGAGCCGGCCGTCGGTCTGGGTCAGGACCCGGCACCGACCGTCCGGGCCCCCGGGCTCGACCGCGACTGGGAGGGCCGTGGGTGGGCCGGTGAGGCCCTCCTCGACTCCGGGGGTGCTGGTCCGACAGCGGTCCCCGGTCCGCCGGGCGGGGGCCTCGGCGGTGGCGACCCCGGAGGTGCCTCCTTCAGCTGATCGTCCAGCTGATCTTCCGGTGTCGTTCAGGCGACGTCGGCGACCACGGGGAGCGACTCGAGTCCGCGCAGCGTGAAGCTGGGCCGGTAGCGGGGGAGTCCGAGGCCCTCGGGGTCGTCGATGTGGAACCCGCTGAACCGGTCCAACAGGGCGGCGAACGCAAGTTCGCCCTCGGCGCGGGCGAGGTGGGCGCCCAGGCAGTGGTGGGCGCCGTAGCCGAAGCTCAGCGGCTGCGGTGCGTCCCGGGTGAAGCGGGTGACGTCGAAGCGCTCCGGATCGTCGTAGACCCGTTCGTCGTGGTTGCCGGATCCCTGGAGGACGATGAACGAGGACCCCCTGCGCCACCGCTCCCCGAACAGCACGACCTCCTCGAGCGCCACCCGGTTGTTGAGCTGGACCGGCGAGTCGGCCCGGAGGATCTCGATGATCGCCGAGGGCAGCAGCGACCGGTCCTCCCGGAGGGTTCGCCACTGGTCGGGGTGGAGGATCAGCAGCCGGAGCCCGTTGCCGATCAGGTTCGACGTGGTCTCGAACCCTGCGGCGTACAGCAGGAGCGTGTTGGCCAGCAGTTCGTCGGTGCTGAGCCGGTCACCGGACTCCTCGACCTCGATCAGGGCCGACAGCAGCCGGTCGTCCGGGTGGGCGCGCTTGTGCTCGATCAACTCGCTGAAGTACCCGGCGAGCTCCATCCCCGCCACCTCGGCCTCGGCGATCGCCTCCGGACTCGACGCGGGGTCGATGAACGCGGTGATCGCCCGCACCAAGGGTTGGATGTGCTCGTTGCCGTCGCGGGGCACGCCGAGGAGTTCGCTGATCACGGCGACCGGGAAGGGGATCGCGAGTTCGGCGATCACGTCACCGCCGCGTTCGTCGGCGAGTCGGTCGACCGCCGGTCGCAGGAGCTCGTCGATCTGCGGTCGGAGCGACTCGACGCGCCTCGGGGTGAACGCCCGGCTGACCAGTCCCCGGATCCGGGTGTGGTCGGGCGGGTTCAGCATGAGCATCGTGACCGTGTCCGCGTTGACCCGGCGCTCGTTGCCGCCGATCCCCAGGGGCAGGTCCATGTCCGCCTCGGCCCGGCCGAGCGCCGGGTTCCGGAGCACGGTCGTGCAGTCCTCGTAGCCGGCGAGGCCCACCGCCCCGAAGCCGCTGGTCCACCGTCCGCCGCCGGCCCGCAGGCGCGCGTATGCGGGGTAGGGGTCCTGCCGGCCCTCGTCGGTCATGATGGTCGAGGCGAGGAGCAGGTCGGCCTCGGTGGCCTCGAGTGCGTCGGGCTGGTCGCTCACGGGCCGAGCATAGGTGGGGTCCCGTCCGGTCCGGGTCCCGGTGGCAGACTCCGGTCGTGTCCGGCGACGACCACGCTCCACCGGCTGCAGGCATCCTGGGCGGCCCGCCGGTCGTCGTCGTGTCGAGCACCCTCCCCGATGTGGACACCGCCCGCTCGGTGGCGCGTCGGCTCGTGGAGTCGGAGCTCGCTGCGTGCGCCCAGGTGGGTGCTGCGGTGTGGTCGGTCTACCGATGGGAGGGGGCGGTGGACGAGGCCGACGAGGTCGAACTCGTCTGCAAGACCTCCGAGGCCGCGCTCGAGGCGTGCGTGGCGGCGCTCGTGGCGGCGCACCCGTACGAGCTGCCCCAGGTCGTGGTGACGCTCGCCGGGGCGACGGTGCGCTACGCCGACTGGGTCAGGTCGGGGACGGGCGGAGCGGCCGCAGGCGGGGCGGACGGGACGGGGGCCTGATCAGGCCGCAGGGACGGGCCGAACGTCCTCGAGTGGGAACCAGACCGGCAGCGGTGACTCGTCGGTCACCCTGCGGATCTGGCAGTCGCCTGCCCGCACGGCGGTCACCGCGAACCCCGGGGTCCAGGTGTCGTCGAACCGGTTGCGGACCTCGACCAGGGCGTCGACGGAGAGTTCGGGAGACGTCGGCGTGGCCGCCGGGACGTCGAGGCCGGGCCACGTCGTCGAGGTTCCCCTGCTGCTCGCTCCCAGCCTCACGTCGGTGCTGCTCCTCTGATGCTGCGACGGCGATCGTCCGCCGTCGATCTCTTCCGGACCCAACCACTCTGTCCGACCCGCTGGATGATGTGTACGCGGCCTCCGGGGGTCCTGTCCACTGTTTTCTCACGCTCATCGTCCGTCTGACCGCGGTGCGTGGTGAATGCTGACGGGTCGTTCGGCGGATCGCGCGAACGGTGGCCGCTACGTTCGGGTGGCGTGCCCGATCGTGTCGTCCCCGACCTGTCGTTGGAGCGTCGGCTCTGGTCCGACGGCCACCGGGTGGTGGTGGGCCTCGACGAGGTGGGTCGGGGTGCGTGGGCGGGTCCGCTGACGATCGCTGCGGTGGTGGTCCCACGCGTCGGTCGGGTGCAGGGCATCCGGGACTCCAAGCAGGTCCCCGAGGCGCGCCGGGAGCAGCTCCACGACCGGATCGTGGACTGGTGCGAGTGGGTGTCGGTCGGTCACGTCGCTGCGCAGGAGTGCGACGAGATCGGCATGTCGGCGGCGCTGCGGCTCGCCGGTCGACGCGCCCTCGACGGTCTGGGCGTCGAGGTCGACCGCATCCTGCTGGACGGTTCGTGGGACTTCCTCGGCGACGAGCGGGTGGTCACCATCGTCCGGGGTGACTCGACCTCTCGGTCGATCGCTGCGGCGAGCATCGTCGCCAAGGTCACCCGTGACCGGATGATGCGCCTCGACGCACCGTGCTACCCGGCGTTCGACTTCGAGCGGAACAAGGGCTACCCGAGCCCCCGGCACCGGCTGGCGCTCGCCGGGTACGGGCCGACGGCCATCCACCGCCGGTCGTGGTCGTACATGGACCAGCTGCCGTGGCCGAACCTCCGGGTCCCACCGGCGGCCTCGGCGCCCGGCTGACGCGACGGCCGGCGGTCGGCCCGGGGCTAGGGTCCGCCCGTGGTCGACGTCGACGGACCGCCGATGCGGCTGCCCGGGTCCGACCAGTTCGTGCTCGTGCTCGGCGTGTGGCTCGTCGCCGTGGCGCTGGTCGTGCTCGCCATCGCCGGGTTGGTGCGGTGGCGGAGACGGCGGCGCGACCCCTCGGTCAGCTGGTGGTCACCCGGCCTGGTCGTCGGTGGTGTCCTGCTGCTGCTCGCCGTGCCGATGGTCGTCGCCAACCGGCCGCTGCCCTTCCGGACCCCGGTCTTCCCGCCGCTGCCGGCGATGGTTCCTCCGGAGTCGTTCTTCAACTCGACGGTCGATCGCCTGCCGGTCGCCGCGGACAGCGACCGGTGGGTCGCCTCGCAGGTGGACGGGGCGGGTCGGTCACTCGAACTCGTGCCCGGCTTCGAGGGGCGCACGACGCTCGGGGTCGTCTACGGCATCCCGTTCAACGTCGTGCGACCCGACACGCCTCGCTACGACGTGGACATCGTCCTGTACCCGCAGTTCTCCTCACCGGGGCCCTACCCGATCACCGATCCGGCCTACATCAAGTCCATGCCCGCCTACGGGATCGACAACCACTACGTCGGCTACGACCCCGAGACCAACACCTCGTGGGAGCTCATCGCCCTGCGGCGCTGGTTCGGACGGTGGGAGGCGGACGCCGGGGCGGTCTGGGACCTGGGTGACCTCCGGTACCCGGACGTGACGACGACGGCGTCGGGTCTCCCGCTGCTGCCGGGGACGATCACCTTCGACGAGGTGGCGTCGGGGTCGGTCGACCACGTGGTGCTGGGGACCACCCCGGTGATCCGGACCGACGAGTGGGTCTGGCCGGCGCGGCGGACCGACGGTCGGGTCGACGACCCCGATGCGCCGCCGATGGGCGCGTGGATGCGACTCCGGGCGGACGCCGACCTGTCGGGACTGGGACCGCAGGCCGCCGTCGTCGCCCGTGCACTGCAGCGGCACGGCCTGGTGGTGTCCGACACCGGTGGGCGCTTCGCCATGCGCGGGACCCCCGACGCCCGCTGGGACGACGAGGACCTGGGGACGCTCTCGACGCTCACCGCCGCCGACTTCGAGTTCGTCGACACCTCACCGCTGTTCGTCGACGCGGACACCATGGCGGCGAGGCCCTCGCCGTGAGCGGTCGCGACGCGCTCCCGCTGATCCTCCTCCCGCCGTCGGAGGGCAAGGCCGAGGGTGGCACCGGGGCGGCGTGGGGGCCGGGGGCGATGTCGATCGACCTGGATGGGGTGCGCCTGGGTGTCCTCGCCGACCTGGAGCGCGCGATGCGCCGGTCCGCAGCGGACCGGGGTGCGCTGCTCGGGGTCAAGGGTGACGCACTCGTGCGGGCGACGTCCGCCAACCGGTCCGTCCGGACCTCGGCCACGCTGCCGGCGATCGAGCGGTACACCGGTGTCCTCTACGACGAGCTGGACGCGTCAGGGCTCCCGACGGCCTCCCGGCGTCGGCTCGGCCGGTGCGTGCTCGTCCTGTCCGGACTCTGGGGGGTGGTCCGGCCGGGCGACCCCGTCCCGGACTACAAGCTCAAGATGGGGGCGACGGTCGGTCGTGGCGGTCGGTTGTCGACCCGGTGGGCCGAGCCGCTCACCGAGGCGGTCGCGCCGCTCGCCCGGGGCCGGCGGGTGTGGAACCTGCTCCCTCGTGAGCACGACGCCGCGTGGCGGCCGGGACCGGGGCTCGAACAGGTCAGCGTCGAGTTCGTCGAGCCCGGCCGGGACGGCCGTTGGGTGACGGTGGCCCACTGGAACAAGCTCCTCAAGGGGGCGCTGGTCCGGCATCTCCTCGCCGAGCCCTCGACCACCCCCGAGGACCTCGTCGACTGGGAGCACCCTGCCGGGTTCCGTTACGACCCGGCCCGCCGCCGGGACGAACGGGACCGGACCGTGGTGGTCCTCTCCCGGGGAGGCTGAGCCGTCCGGTTCGGAGCACCGTGCGTGACCGGGGCCTCGGCAGCGGGGGTGACGGGGCGCGAGACTGCGTCCCGTGAGCGACACACCGACCCACCGACGACCCGACGACGACGAGCTGCGCGCCCGGCTCGACGACCTCCAGTGGCACGTGACGCAGGAGGCGGGAACCGAGCGGGCGTTCACCGGCATCTACTGGGACAACCACGACAGCGGACTGTTCCGGTGCGTGGTGTGTTCCGCTCCGCTGTTCGAGTCGACCGACAAGTACGACTCGGGCACGGGCTGGCCGAGCTTCACGAAGCCCGTCTCGGCCGACGCGGTCGTCGAGCACGTGGACCGCACCCTCGGCATGGTCCGCACCGAGGTGGTGTGCGCGTCGTGCGGGGCGCACCTGGGTCACGTGTTCCCGGACGGGCCCCCCGAGACGGGGCTCCGCTACTGCATGAACAGTGCGTCGCTCGACCTGGAGCGCACGCAGGACTGAGCGGTATCCCCCGGACGGGCGTGCACCGCGATCACGCACCGCTCCCGGGGGTCAGCCTCCGAGGACCTTGGCCTTCTGCGCGGCGAACTCCTCGTCGGTGAGGATGCCCTGCTCCTTGAGGGCGGCGAGCTCCTTGAGCTGGGCGATGGTGTCGTCGGTGCCCCCGGCGGGTGCCGCGGCCGGCGCCGCAGCCGGGGCCGGGGCGACCTGCTGGTCCTGGTAGGCCTGGGCGTCGGCGGCCTGCTGGGCCTTGGCCTGCTGGCGCCGGGCCACACCGCCGGACACGGCGGTGGCCGTCCCGGCGATCACGGCGGTGCGGGCCATCGTGCCCACGAGTCCCGGTCGTCCTGCGCGTCGTCGCATCATGGTGCTCGCTCCTGTGTCTCGTTCGGTCGGTCGGTGGTTGCTCGGTCCGGTCCGGCTCAGCCGAGCGGGCGTCCGGCGTGGGCCAGGGCGTCGGCGACGATCTGGTGCGGGATCCGCTCCCCGGTGATCACCACACCCCCGGAGCCGCGTACGGCCTCGGCGAACTCGGTGGCCCACAGGTCCTCCCAGACGATGAAGGCCGCGGACGAGTTGGGCTCGAGCACCTCGGCGGCGATCTCGACGTCCTCGTCGCTGAGCAGGTCGTCGAGGGCCTCGGCGAGGTCGCCGAACGGGGCCAGGTCGGGGTGGTCCTCGAACTCGAAGGCGTCGACGTTGCCCTCGGCGTCCTTGGTGATGAACACCAGGTCGATGATCCGGACGGTGTTCGACTCCACCAACCGGGTGAGGGCGGGGACGATGTCGCCGTTGAACTGGTTGCCGGGGAACCCGATGATCAGGTACTCGACGGGGCCGATGCTCATGGTTGCTCGCTCCTGGATCCGGACGTCGGCCCGACTGTAGTGCGACGGCCGCAGGCCCGGGTCGGGCGGGTGCGGCTCAGCGGTCCCCGGCGATCCGCCGCCACAGCGGTCGGGGGAGCACCCGGAGCACGGCGAACAGGGGACCGAGCACTCCGGGGACCGACACCACCCCGGACCGGCCGCCGAGGACGGCCCGGCTGACCGAGCGCCCGACCGTGTCGGGGTCGGTGGCGAACGGGGCGGGGTCGAGCCCCTCGGTCATCGACGACCGGACGAACCCGGGCCGGACGACGAGCACCCGGACACCGGACCCGGCGAGCGCGTCGCCGAGTCCCAGTGCGAAGGCGTCGATCCCCGCCTTGGACGACCCGTAGACGAAGTTCGACCGGCGCGTCCGCACGCCGGCCACGGAGGACAGCACCACGACCGCCCGTTCCGTCCCGGACCCGTCGGCGAGCCGGTCGGCGAGACACGACAGGGCCGCGGCGGGTCCGGCGAAGTTGGTGCGGACCATCGTGTCGACCTCGTCGGGGCCGAGACCCAGACCGGCGTGGTGGCCGAGCCGACCGACGGCGACGATCACGACGTCGGGGAGGCCCCAGCGCTCGACGACCCGGTCGAGCAGTGGGCCGGTCGCCGCCGTGTCGAGGGCGTCCCACTCGAGTCCGTGCACGCGCGGGCCCGCCGTCGTCGGCCCGTCACGCTCCCCGTCGAGCTGCGGGTCGATCCCGAGCGTGTCGGTCACGGTGCGGACCGCCTCGTCGGGTCGCCGGGCGGCGAGCACCACGTCACGGGTGCCGTGTCCGGCCAGGGCGGCGACGCACGCGGCACCGATGTCGGACCCGCCACCGAGGACGAGCACGGTCCGCGGGGAGATCGTCGCCACGCCCCATGTTGCCACCGCAGCCGGTGCCGGGACCGACCTGCGGTCGTCGCTGCGGGGTCACCGGTGGTCGGGTTCGCTAGGTTCTGGCCGGTGAGCAGCTCGTCGCGTCGTGCAGGTGTGGTCGTGGTGCTGGTCTCGGCGGCGGTGCTCGCTGCGTGCTCGGGCGGCTCCGGTGGCGGATCCGGTGGAGCGTCCGAGGACCTGGCCACCACGACGGCGGTGGCCGCACCGTCGGTGCCGGAGTCGGAGTACGTCGACCTGACGGCCTCGGCCGAGGTCACGATCCAGGCGGTCGACAACTCGTTCCGGCCCAAGTACGCAACCATCAGGCGGGGGACGACGGTGACGTTCGTGAACGACGGGCGCACGGTCCACAACGTGATCCCGGCGGTTGCAGGTCAGTTCACGCCGGTCGAGTCCGAGGAGTTCGGACCCGACCAGTCCGCGTCCCGCACCTTCGGGGACCCGGGCATCGTGCCCTACTTCTGCTCACTGCACGGGACTGCGGCCAAGGGGATGGTCGGCGGCCTGCGCGTCGTGGAGTGACGCCGCCGCCGGTTCACTGGGTGAGGAACGGGCCGTCCTCGGAGCGGTTCGACGCCAGGTCGCAGACGACCTGACGGACGATGCAGGCCGTCACCTCGCGTTCGAGCCCCTCGGGGTTCCAGGCGTTGAGGAAGTCGCCGTGGGCCGACAGGACGCTGCCCGAGGCCAGGGTCAGGTCGTGGTCGCCGAAGCCGATCGGGTAGGCCACCGAGACGGTGAGCTGCGGGAGCACGACCGGGTGGGTCGCGGGGCACTGCCCGTCGGCGGAGTAGGCGGCGTGGTTGCGGTGGTCGGCGCTCCGCAGGTGTTCCCCGTCCCAGCAGTCCGGGAAGGTCAGGAGCATGTGGAGCGGTGCCCGGCTCGAGCACTCCGGTGGCTGCGGTTGGAGGGCCGTCTGCGCACCGCAGACCCATCCGGCCACCTCGCCGGACTGCGGTGACGTGGCCGTCGGGTCGCCGGCGAGCAGCTCGAGCCCGAACGGGTACGGCACGACCGTCGTCGGGTCCACGCCCGGGGCGGCCCGGTAGTAGGCGTTGATGTGCGTCGGTGTGATCGGCACCCCGTGGTTGAACAGGGTCGGCTGCCAGTAGGCCGCCGTGTCGGGGGACTTGTCGCAGGTGGTCGGCGCAGCTGCCAGGGACTCGGCGGTCGAGGCGGCGTCGGTCGTCGTGGCCCCGTAGAAGTCGTGCTGGTGGGACCGACCGGGCGCACCGGGGTGGACGATCGGGTCGTCGGGTGCGGAGTGGCTGTAGGTGCACTTGACCACGAACTGCCCCACCCGCCCCTGCGGCCCGGTGTGCCGCTCGGCGACGGGAGCGACCTCGGGCCCCGATGCGTGCTGGGTGTGCGCGTCGGGGCCTGCCGCCGCAGCCGTGTGGCCGTCGCCGGAGCCGGGCCGCAGGACAGCGACGGCGACCAGGACGGCGACGGCGATCGCGAGGCCGAGCAGCGCCGGGACCGCTCCCCGTCGACGTGCGGCGGCCTCGTCGCCCACGGGTGGCTCAGGCCGCCGGCTTGGCCGGGACCTGAATGGTGGACACGTCGGGCAG
>CAINRS010000143.1 GCA_903852755.1 uncultured Actinomycetes bacterium
CGGAACACCGTGTACTGGGTGGTGCCGCTCCCGGTCGGGGTCTGGTTCGGGTTGATGCTCGACAGCGGGGCGCAGTCCTGACCCGGGTTGAACGTCGGGTCGGTCGACAGCTTCTTGCAGATGTCGACGTAGATGAGCTTGTTCGGGGCCTGACCCGACCAGTTGACCGTGACGGGCGCCTCGGTCTGACCCGGGGCGAACGCCACCGGGTTCGGGTTGACGCTGCCCGAGGGCTGCGCGCCGACGGCCGGGGCGAGCGAAACGCTCAGGAGGAGGGCACCGGCGAGCACGGCCGGGGCGAGGACACGCTTCATCATGAACACAGCCTTTCGTTCTGGGCGACCCGTGCCGCCGGGCGTGACTCTGCGGGACGCCTCCGGCCGACACAATGGGTTCGCGGCAGTGTTCCGCAGGTGTTCGTGGCGAGTTCACCTGCTGATCCACTCCCCGTCCGATACGTGCAGGTTGGACACCTCTCGTTCGTCCGACCGGGTCGCACCGCGGACCGGCTCAGTAGGTGACCGGCAGGAACGAGTTGAGGTTGAACAGGACCAGGACGACGCCGATCGCCACGACCGGTCCACCCACCACGAAGGCCACCCCGGCGCTGTACCGACGGCGCAGGTCCCGCAGGGCGAACACGCCGGCCGCCGCCACGAGCGCCCCGGCGAGCAGCATCAGCACGCCCGTGGCGGGTCGCTCGTCGAACGAGCCGACGTCGTCGGTGTCGGGGACCAGCACCCGGGCGTCGTCGGGCACCTCGGGCTGCGGACCGGCTGCGGCCGCCGTGACGACCAGCCGCTCGCTCGAGAACGGCCCGCCGGCACTGGTGATGAGGGTGAGCCGGGTGGGCCCGTCGGCCTCCATCACCTCGGTCGCCGAACTGTCGACCCGGGTCACCTCGGTGACCTTGTACAGGTAGACCCGGTCGTCCCGGGTCCGGACGAAGATCCGGTTGCCACCCACGAGCGCGTCGAGCTTGCCGAAGGGGTAGCTCCACAGGGTGGAGTGGCCCAGGATCACCGTGTTGCCCTGTCCGGGCGGGGCACTCCCCTCCCGCCAGCCGGGTCCCCCTCGGAGCTGCACCGGCTCGGCACCGCGGACCACGACCTGGTCGAGGCCGATCACCGGGATCTGCAGGAGCAGCGCGGCCTCACCGACCGCTGCGCCCGAGGCGGGCTCGCGGTACTCGTCCCGGAGGTGCTGCTGACGCACCTGCGCCGACTCCGGGAGCAGGAACACGACGAGCATGACGATGCCGAGCACGGCGGCGAGCACGGTGAGGACCAACGCCCGACCACCCCGACCGCGCTCCGCCGGGCCGGGGGTCACGTCATCGGGCTCACCGGAGAGGTCGTCCTGATCGGCGACGTCGTCCTCCTCGACGACGCTCACCCGAAGCCCGTCCGTCGCTCGTACAGCTTCCACACCACCATGGCGAACAGCGCCCCCAGCCCGAGCGTCACGGCCCGGTCCAACGGGGGGAGGGTCTGGCCGGGAATCGGGAGCGGCATCCGCCTGGAGACCACGGCCGTTGCCGCCGCGTCCGCCGCCGACGACGACCCACCGGTGGCCGCGGCGTCGGCCCCGACAGCGTCACCGGTCGCCGTGAGCTGCTCCCCCGCCACCTCGGCGGACAGTTCGTCGAAGCCGGCGGGGACGTCGGACACACCGGTGTCGAAGGCGACGTCGCTGAATCCCGTGTCGGTGAACCCCGTGTCGAACCCTCCGGATCCGGCGCCCTGGTCCACGGGTGGCGGCTCCGGGGTCGACGGTCCCGTGCACAGCTGCACCGGTCCACCGGTGAGCACGCCGGCCGGGAGCCAGGGGGCACCGTCGGCGCTCGTCGTCACGGTCCCCTTGGCCGACGCGCAGTTGGACTCCACGATCCGATCGGCAGCGCCGAGCGCCTCGTCCACCATCGCAGCGGTGAGTCGTCCGTCGCCGAGTCCTGCGGCTCGACCCTGCCCTGCGGTGACCTGCAGCCGGATGAACGAGGCGGCAGCGTTGGCCTCGTCGGCGGTGAGTCCGCTGGCCGGGACGTAGGCCCGGTTGACCCAGGCGATCGGGTAGGCGCCCTTCGCCGGGTTGGTCGTGGCCGCGAGCGGCTTCCCGGCGTCGAGGGCGACCGCCGCCGTGATGCTCTCGGGGGTGGCCGACAACCACTCACCGGCAGCGTTGGGGACCTGGGCCCGGAACAGCGGGACACGCTCCGACGGTGGCTTGCCGGCGTTGAGGGCGACCGCCTCGGCGGCGGATCCCGGAGCGGCGACGGTGATCGTGCCCCCGAGCGCCACCTCGCTCCCGGCGGGGTCCAACCCACCGGCGATGGTCGAGACCACGTTGTCCATGCCCTGCCGCGACGGGGTGAGGAACCCGGGCCACACCTCACTGGGTACGTCGTTCGGGTCGCCACCGGGGGTCTGCTGGAGCGCGGCCCGTCGTTGCGGCCCGGCGGTCGTGGCGACGAACGCATCGAGGTACTGGTTGAACGCGTCACCGTCACTGCGGACGAGCGGCCGGGCCCCACGGATCGGCGGGATGAGCCGGTATCCGGCCGGCAGCACCGGCGCCATGTCGGCGACGAAGGACGGAGAGTTCCACACGTTGTTGCCGACGTAGAACGCCTCGACCAGCGACTCGCCGTCGAGACGCAGTTCCGCACCCAGCGGGATCCGGTCCGCAGTCGAGCACTCCACGAGCGGCTCACCGGTCTCCTCGTCGATCTCGTCGCACCTGGTCGGGAACAGACCGATTTCGGGGACGAAGCCGAACACCTGCGCCGCCGTGGCCTGGACCGGGGCCGAGATGACCCCGCGTCCCGACTGCTGCAGGGCGGCGCGCTGGGCCTCGCTCAGGTCCACGCCCGACACCATCAGGTCGACCTCTCCTGCGACGAACGCCGTTCGGGCGTCCTCGGTCCCGGAGACGATGTACTCGACCGAACTGCGCCGGCCGGCCGTGTCGAGCTGCTGCAGATTGGCGAGGGCCGCCGGTACGATCTCGGCCGGCAACCGGGCGTTGAGCGTCACGACCTCGGCGGTGCCCCCGGTCTGGGCAGGGGCGGCCACGGGCATGAAGACCCACGCCACGGCGGCGGCTGCCACCGTGACCCGGATGAGCAGGCCCCGGCGGTTCATCGACGGGACACCGCGGCCCGGCCGCCCTTGGCGGCGAACAGTCCGACCGCCACCAGCGCAGCACCCATCAGGAACGTGAACAGCACGTCGCTGTTCTCGGGACCGGCACTGCCCGAGGCGCCGATTGCGGTCGACCCGGAACTCCCGCTCGCCGCCCCGGCCCCGACGGCGAGCTCCTCTGCGAGCGCTGCCTCCTCGGCGCTCGCCGCACCCTCGGCCGCACCAGTGGCGGCCGCTGCGTCGGCCGCCACCGCCGTCTCACCGGCCACCTCGGCGGCCGGACCCGTCGCCGCACCACCGGCTGCTCCGGCTCCGCCACCCGCTGCTCCGGCGCCACCTCCGCCGGCGCCCCCTCCGGCAGCGCCGGCACCCGGTGCAGCGATCTCGAGCTTGGGTGGCGGCGGCGCCGCGCAGGAGCCGGGTCGTGGCGGGGCACCCGGGATCTGCGACGCCGCGTTGAGGGCCAGGTCGACGAGCACGCTCGACAGTCGGGAGTAGAGCAGCGGCTCCGCCCGTTCCTGACCCTGGCAGACGGCGTAGTAGAGGTACTCGGCCAGCGTCCTGCCCTTGGCCGGGTCGAACCCGGCGGTCTGCGCGATGGCGTAGGAGTACGTCGAGGGGAAGTAGGCCCGTGGGTCACGGCCGTCGTAGGCGAGTTCGAAGGTCCCGTTCGGCCGGGGCTGGGCGAACCCCAGGGCGATCGTCGAGTTGGCGGGCAGCGGCGGTGTGAACACGCCGGCCGCGTTCTGCACCGACGCCGCAGGGAGGCCCTTGACCTTGGTGTACCCGGTCTCGATGTAGGTGATCGTGTCGGCACCGGTCGAGGCGTTGCCGACGACGTTGGCGATGCCGTCGGAGGCGAACGCCTGTGACACCGAGCCGTAGTTGTTCGGCCACTGCGAGATCGGCTGACCGGCACCGAGGTACTGGTCCTGTCCGAAGTTGCCCGACCCGATGAACGACCGGAAGGCGTTCCACACCGCCGGGGCGCGCTCGATGCAGAACTCGCTGAGCACGTAGCTGGTGCCCGACCGGTCCGAGCGCACCACCGGCCGGATCTTGCGGTCCGGCAGGCCGACACCCGGATTGGTCGCAGCGATCGCCGGGTCGTTCCACTTGATGTTGGGGACGGTGAAGATCTTGCAGGCGGCATCCGGGGTCAGCTTCAGGTCGGTGATCCGCTTGCCGTTGGTCCCGTTCACGTTGAACATGAACGCCACGGCACCGGCTGCGACCGGGACGTAGACGAATCCCTTGCGAGCGGTGCCGTTGAGGCGGTCGACCTCCTCGGGCAGGAACTGGATGTCGCTCTGGCCGAAGTCGAGCGCTCCCGAGATGAACTTGTCCCGGCCGAAGCCCGACCCTGCCGAGGTGTAGTTGATCTTCAGGTTGTAGGGCGGCTTCGCCACGTCGGCGCGCCACTGCGACACGAGCAGACTGACGAACGACGAACCGCCGCCGGTGACGATCGGCCCCTGGGCGGCGGCCTCGGGAGGGCGCACCACCGTGACCGCTGCGAGCACCCCGACGGCGGCCAGGATCCGGACCGCAAGGTGCAGTGGGTGACGTCGGATCCCGCTCATCCGAACCTCCCGTTCACGTAGTCGAGCGTCCGGGGATCGGACGGGTTGGAGTACATCCGCTCGGTCGGACCGTGCTCGACGATCCGTCCCGGCTCACCCAGGGTCTCGACCAGGAAGAACGCGCACTGGTCGCTGACCCGCTGGGCCTGCTGCATGTTGTGGGTGACGATCACGATCGTGATGTCGTGGCACAGCTCACGGATCGTCTCCTCGATCACCCGGGTCGAGATCGGGTCGAGGGCCGAGCACGGCTCGTCCATCAGCAGCACATCGGGGTGCACCGCCAGCGACCGGGCGATGCACAGCCGCTGCTGCTGCCCGCCCGAGAGCGACATTCCGGACTCACCGAGTCGGTCCTTGACCTCGGTCCACAGCCCGGCCCGTCGCAGGCACTGCTCGACGAGCCACTCCGGGTCGTCCGTCTTGGATCCGGAGAGTCCGAGTCCGGCGAGCACGTTGTCGGCGATCGACATGGCCGGGAACGGGTTGGGCTTCTGGAACACCATGCCGATCCGCAACCGGACCTCGGTGGGGCTCATGTCGACCCCGTAGATGTCGACGCCGTTGAGCAGCACCTGCCCGGACAGCTCGGCGCCCGGGACGAGCTCGTGCATCCGGTTGAGCGCCCGCAGGAACGTCGACTTGCCGCAACCGGACGGGCCGATGAGCGCCGTGACCTCACCCGGCTCCATGCTGAGCGAGCAGCGCTCGAGGACCTTGCGCTTGTTGAACCACTGGCTGAGGTGCAGCACGTCGAGCCGCCCGGGCAGCTGGTCGTCACGGATCCCGCCGACCCGAGGCGCCGACGGTTCCGCCGCCTCCGACGCCGGCTCCGCCCACAACGAGGGAGCTGTCGGGTCCGCCACCGGTCGCGCGACCGGCGGAGCGACCGGACCGGTCGGGTCGACCGCCGGAGCGACGTAGGGCGGCGGCGCGTGGGTGACGGGCGGCGGGGGCGGAGGAACGGGGGTTGTCTGGCTCACGGTCACCTTCCGGTTCGCTTCCGAGCACCGCGCTCGCCGATGACACGGGCGGTGATGAACAACACGAGGACGAGCAGCAGGAGCACCACCGCTGCCGACCAGGCCCGGGCGATCTGGGCCTCGTTGGGTTCACGCAGCAGGCCCCAGATGAACAGCGGCAGGTCGGCCTGCGGTGCGGAGAACGGGTTGTAGTTGGTCACGGCGCTGCCGAACGCGGTCAGCAGCACGGGTGCCGTCTCGCCGATCGCGCGGGCCACACCCAGGATCGACGCGGTGATCAGCCCGGCCCGGGCGGTCGGCAGCACGACCTGGACGACGCTGCGCCACTGTGGTGCGCCGAGTGCGAGTGCCGACTCGCGCAGACCGTCGTCGATGGTCCGCAGGATCTCCTCGGCGGTGCGCGTGACGATCGGGATCATGATGATCGCCAGGGCAACACCGGCCGACGCCCCCGAGAACCCGCGACCGGTGTTGACCCAGACGGTGAACACGATCAGGCCCGCGACGATCGACGGGAGTCCGCTCATCGCGTCGACGATGAAGCGCACCGGTACGGCGAGTCGACCCTTGATCTCGTGCAGGTAGATCGCGGTGAGGATCGCGATCGGCACGGAGATGACGGTGGCGATCGTGATCTGCTCGAGTGTGCCGATGAGCGCGTGGTAGATGCCACCGCCCTCGTCGAGTGGGCCGACCTCGGCGATGTCGCTCGTGAAGAACTCGGTGTTGATCACCGACAGCAGCACCACGAGCGCTCCGACGGCGCACGCCGATCCGACCAGCCGGGGGAGCAGCCGGGTGACGACCCCCGCACTCCCCTGCGCCTCACGGCGCCCGACACGCCAGCGAACCACGGCGACGACCGCCACCATGAGCGCCACGGCGCCGATCCGGGCGATCCACTCGCCTCGTGGCAGGTCGTCGACGAGTCCCCCGATTCCCTCGACGAGCACGAAGACGATCATCCAGCCGAGCACCGCGACGGCGAAGGCGCCGCTCAACCAGATCAGCGTCGTGACGAGTCGGTCCATGGCCACGACCTTCGAGGTCCGTGCCCGGGCGGTCACGTAGATGCCGGCGACGAACCAGACGATCGCCCAGATGGCGAACGTCAGCGGGTGGGACCAGTCCATGACCAGGCACAGCGCCCAGGCGAAGGCGAGTCCCGACACGGCGGCGAGCACCATCTCGAGCCGGTCCGACGGGCCGAACGACGACGGCCGGAACGGGACGTCCGGATCCTCGGCGGGCGGCTCGGGGGCGTCGTCGACCGGGTCCACTGCGGCCCCCGACACCGGTGCGTCGTCGACCGGCGGCGCGTCGACCGGTTCGTCGAGCCAGATCGTGTCGGTGCGTTCGAGTTCGACCGTCATCGCTCAGCCCGTCAGCTTCGATCGGTTCACGATCGCCCGGGCGATCAGGTTGACGATCAGCGTCATGATGAACAGCGCCAGTCCGGCCGCGATCAAGCCGTTGATCTCGAGCCCCTGCGCCTCACCGAACTTGGTGGCGATGAGCGCCGAGATCGAACCACTCCCCTGCTCGAGGATGTTCAGGTTGGGCTGGAAGACCAGGTCGATCACGAGCACCACGGCGATCGTCTCGCCGAGCGCCCGGCCGAAACCCAACAGGATCGACCCCACGATGCCGCTCTTGCCGAACGGCAGCACGACGTCACGGATCATCCCCCACCGACTGCCACCGAGTCCGAGCGCACCCTCGCACTGCACGCGCGGGACCTGCGCCATGACGTCGCGGCTCACCGACGTGATGACCGGCGTGATCATGATGGCGACGACGAACCCGGCGATGAACGTCGAACGGGTGAGCGACACGTCCGGTTCGGTCAACCGGAACAACGGGATGGCGTTCAGGTGGCTGGCGAGCCACTCGGCGACGCCGCTGAGCGGCTCGGACAGCGCGTACAGGCCCCACATGCCGAAGATGAGGCTGGGGATCGCAGCGAGCAGGTCGACGCCACCGGTCAGGTAGGGGCGCATCCTCGCCGGCGAGTACTCGTTGATGAACAGCGCCAGGCCGAGCGCGATCGGCACGCCGATCAGCAGTGCCGTGAGGGCGATCATGATCGTGTTGACCAGCAGGCCACCCACCCCGAAGGCCTCGTCGTCGGGCTGCCACGTGTCCCCCGTGAGGAACTCGACCGGACCGGTGGCGCTGATCGCAGGGAACGCCTTCCAGGTGAGGAACACCCCGGTGGTGATCATGATCAGCAGGCAGGTCGCCGCTGCGCCCGCCGAGACCCCGCGGAAGACGCGGTCCCCGAACGTCCGGGACTGGACGATCGGCCTCGGGACGTCCTCGAACGATGCTCCGTCGGGGGCCGGTGCGTCCGGCATCGTGACCGCCACGGCGCAGAGTGTGACGGACCCATCTTTCCCCGGATCGTCCGCCGGGCCAACGCTTCGGCTCGCTCAGGTGAACCTCAGGTGACGCAAGTGCGACGTCCGGGCGATCCCACCCAGAGCGGAAGGGCTCAGCCAGTGAATCGCAGCGGCGCTCCGTCGGGGCCGAACACCGGAGCGGCGGCCCCGGCCACGTTCGCCGGCGGGGCCGGAGCCGATGCAACGGGGACCGGGACCGGGGCACCGAGCACCCCTCGGTCCACCGGGTCGCCGTCACCCGTCACCGAGACGAGCACCTCGACGGCGTCGTCGTTGTTCAACACGACGTCGCTCGTGACCCGCAGGTAGCACTGCGTCGCCCCGATCACACCCGCAGGCACGGGGTCACCGGGGGCGAAGCACCCCCACGGGAGGTCGGTCGTCGGCTCCGGGCCCCGGAAGACCGGCACGAGGGCCGAGCCGCTGCCGTCGGCGCTCCCGTTCGTCTCGACCTGTGCGAGCGGCGAGCAGTGCAGACCGACCTGGAAGTCCGGGTCCGCAGTCGACTTCACGCACACGGACGCGAACACGAGTGCACCCGGGACCTGACCGGTCCACTCGACCCGGACCTCGGTGAAGGAGTTGGCGGCGACGGGCACCGGGTTGGGCGTGACCGTGATCGAACCCGAGGCTGCGGCCGGACGGGGTGCCAGCACCGTGCAGCACGCGAGCACCGCTGCGACCGAGGCGCCACGCAGCGCCCGTGTCCACCTCATGCCGGCGTGTCCGTGGACGCACCGTGTCGTCGCCGCCACCACACGGCCCCTCCCGCCACGGCGGCACCCAGTCCCAGGCCGAGCGCGGGCGCCGGGAACTCCGGGATCACGGGATCGGGGCCGCAGCCCCGCCACTGCAGCGACGTGGCCAGGTCGAACGGGAACAGCAGCGGTCCGTGCCACGGGCCCGTCGGAGCGACGACCGGTGGCGTGACCGACGCCGCGGTCCCGGCGATGAGGTCGAACTGCTGGGGGGCGCAGCCCTTGGTGAAGCTCACGACGTAGGTGCCGGGCTCCAAGAGGGTGACGACCTGTCGCTCGAACAGCGTCTGCGGCCACGCCGTCGAGTAGCTCGGCATCGTGTACACGGCGGCGGTGGCGCCGACCGGCGCACACAGCCGCCGTGCGAGCGTGATGCGGATCTGGAAGGCCTGCGGAGTGCTGCCCGCCGAGTGCGTCACCTCGAACGGGAAGGTCGTGCACCCGGGACCACCGACCGACGGGGTGAAGGTCGTCGACACCACCGGCGGTCCGGCCGCCGGCACTTGCGCCGCCGCCGGGGCGGTTCCCGACGTGCCGAGGGCGAGGAGGCACCCCAGGACGACGACAGCGACCGCAGCACCGCGCCGACCACGACCCGCCGCTCGTCCGGATCGTCGAAGTTCGTCGCCGTCCACGTCGCCACACACTCCCGGCGCGCTCGGCCCTCCAGCCGCACACGTGCCGATCACCGTAGGGAACGGGCCTGAACGTCGGCCGTCCTGACGGTGAATCCGAGGTGACCATCGTGCGACCGCTGGCCCGTGTCGGTACCGTTCCCCGCCGCCGGGAAGCGCACCGGCCGGGGCCGGACCGCTCCGGCCCGCCTACCCTGCGGCGAGGGCGAGCCGAGGAGCGACGACGTGTCCCACCATCCACCTGCACCGACCGGCCCCGCCGAGTGGGACCCCCGGCTCGACCTCCGGCTCGAACGGATCGTGACCGTCACACCCGAGCAACTGTGGAGCGGCTGGACCTCCCCGCACCTGCTCACACGCTGGTTCACCCCGGCGCCGTGGGTGACCGTCGCCGCCGAGGTCGAACCGGTGCCCGGCGGGATCTTCCGCACCGTCGTGCGATCCCCCGATGGCGACGAGACCGACGGCGCGGGCTGTGTCCTGGCCGCCGAACCCGGTCGGCGACTGGTCTGGACTAATGCGCTCGGCCCCGGGTTCCGGCCCGTCGAGCTCGACGAGGGTGACTTCCCCTTCACCGTCGAGCTCGCCTTCACCCCCGTGACCGGCGGTACCGGCACCACCTACCTCGCCGTGGCCCGTCACGGGACCGCCGCCACGGCGGCCGCCCACGACCGGATGGGGTTCCACGACGGGTGGGGTGCGGCGCTCGACCAGCTGCTCGCCGTGCTCGCCGGAACCTGAGGCGCCCATCGCCCCAGGCCGGGCGGGCATCGGAGGCGAGCTCGAGCCTGCGGGTGGCAAGGTGGGGCCAGACCGCCCACCGACACCAGAGGTCCCACCGTGCACGTCAACCTCTCGACCGACGCCCGCGGGGCGATCTTCATCGACCCCGACGCCTACACCGACCCCGTCGCCTGGCACACCGTCGCCGCCGAGCTGCGTGACGAGGCGCCGGTCCTTCGGGTCGAGGCCGACGGGTTCGAGCCGTTCCTCGCCGTGACCCGCCACGCCGATGTGTTCGAGGTGTCGCGCCGCCACGACCTGTGGCACAACACCCAGAGGTCGATGCTGATGGACGAGTTCACCTGGCAGTTCATCCTCTCGCTCGGCATCGACCCGAGGACGCTGATCCACATGGACGGCGACGAGCACCGGGACCACCGTGCCGTCACCAACGACTGGTTCAAGCCGGCCGCGGTGCGCCACCGACAGTCCGACATCGACGCGATCGCCGACGAGTACGTCCAGAAGCTCGCCGACCTGGGCGGCGAGTGCGACTTCGCCCAGGACGTGGCGGTGCCCTACACGCTGCGGGTCATCATGAGCATCTTCGGGATCCCGCCGTCGGACGAGCCCGTCATGCTGCGACTCACCCAGGGCATCTTCGGAGCGGCCGACCCCGAGTACCTGGGCGACCTGACCGATCCGGCCGAGCTGGGCACGTCCGCGATCGCCGAGTTCGGCGACTACTTCGGCGCGCTCGCCGAGGATCGCCGCACCAACCCGACCGACGACCTGGCCTCGGTGATCGCCAACGGCTCGGTGCAGGGGTGTCCGCTCGAACAGCACGCCGAGCTCTGGTACTTCATCATCGTCGCCACCGCCGGGCACGACACCACGTCGTACGCGCTCTCGGGCGGTCTCGAGGCGCTGCTCCGCCATCCGGACCAGCTCGCAGCGCTCGCTGCCGACCCCGGTCTGGTGACCAACGCCGCCGAGGAGATGATCCGCTGGACCTCACCGGTCCGCCACTTCATGCGGTACGCGCAGCGGGACACGCAGCTCCACGGTGTCGACGTCGCCGCCGGCGAACGGGTGCTGCTGTCGTACTGGTCGGCCAACCGGGACGAGGACGTGTTCGAGGCGCCGTCGCGGTTCGACATCACCCGGCCCGATGCCGGCGAACTCATCTCCTTCGGCGTGGGTGCCCACTACTGCCTGGGCTCGCAGTTCGCCCGCAGGGAGTTGCGCTCGTTCCTGCCCCGACTGCTCGACCGGGTCGACCGCCTCGAACTCGCCGGCGACCCGCAGTGGACGGCGGCCAACTTCGTGGGCGGCGTCAAGCACCTCCCGATCCGCTACTCGCTCCGCTGAGCGACACGGACCGGGCCACCTCCCGGTCGCGGGCGTAACCTGACGCTCGTGGCGGAGACGAACGGACGCAGCCCGGCGAACGGGCGGCCCCGCGCCGTCGGTGCGCCCATCACGCCCGAGTCGGTCCTCTGGCGGACCGCGGCCGACCCCCGCAGCATGATCACGGGCATGGCGGCGGGGATCATGCAGCTGATGCTCCCCGGCCTGGGCGCCGGGGTCACCGACCACTCCAACTTCTTCGACGACCCGTTCGACCGCATCGACCGGTCGATCCCGTACATCTGGGGGAGCATCTTCACGACCGACGACGACGAGGGCGACCGCCGGGGTCGGCAGATCCGGGACTTCCACCCGGACATCAAGGGAGTCGACGACCAGGGCCGCCGGTACCACGCCCTCGACCCGGACGTGTTCTGGTGGGCGCACGCCACGTTCACCTGGGAGTTCCTGCGGGCGCGCCAGCTCTTCTCGGTGCGGCCGCCGACCCGGGCCGAGCGGGAGCAGCTCTACGCCGAGACCGTCACCTGGTACCGGCGGTACGGGGTCAGCGAACGGCCGGTGCCGGCGACGCTGCGGGACTTCCGGATCCGCTTCGACGAGATCTGCCGCAGCGAACTCGAGCTGACCCCCGCCGTGCAGTGGGTCATCGACCCGAGGGAGAACCCGAGCGCCAAGGGCGCGCCGCTCCGGCTCCCCGGACCGTTGTCGGTGCTCAACGGACTCGCCGCGCACTTCAGCAGCGAGCTGCTCCGGGTGATCGTCTACGGCTCCATGCCCGACGTCCTGCGGCGACGATTCGACTTCCCGTGGTCCAACGCCGACCGGGTGTCGTTCGTGTGGGTGTGCGGTGTGCTGCGCTCGCTCGAGCCGGCGATCGCGCTCGGTGCGCTCTCGGAGCTCTGGCCCGAGGGCACGCCCCACCCGGCGCCCGGCGACATGGACCGGATCATCACCTCGGGTCCGAACCTTCGCCAGCGGGCACTGCAGCGGGCAGCTGCAGCGACCGGCTGAGCCGCAGCCCGTCGACGCAGGGCGCGCTCAGACCAGTCGGCGCCCGTCGCCCAGGTTGTCGGCGTGGCAGTCCAGGCCGGCGTTCACGCAGTTGGCCATCCACACCGAGGCGACCACGGGGTCCCAGGCGTTCCACCAGTCGGCGTGGGCCGATCGGCCCGCCGGACCGTCGTACATGTCGGAGGCCAGTCGCCATCCGGCGGTGGAGTCCGTGACCTCCCAGTGCACGTTCATCGTGATGGCGGGGATCGGGACCGGGTGGGTCGCCGGACAGCCGCCGTCCGGGTAGGCCATGTGGCTGATGTGGTCCGCCGAGTCCAGACGGACCCCGTCCCAGCACTGCGGGAACGCGACCGTCATGACGACGTCCCACCCCGGCGCGCAACTCTGCATCTCGGCGGTCGCCTGCGTGAAGTCACCCAGTGGGTGCATGCAGAACCAGGTGGTGTGCCGCAGGTACGCCGGCCGGGTGTCGACGGTGGTACGCCGCGGCTCACCCGCCACCATGCGCAGTCCCGCCGGCATCGGACGGATGTCACGCGGAGCCACTCCCCCGTAGCCGCTCTTGTAGTAGGTGATCGACCACGCGCGGGTCACCTCGACACCGTCGTCGAGCATCGCCGGCACCCAGTAGCCGCTGCGGTTGGCGGTGCCACCCCGACAGGTGCTGTCGCCCTGCAGCAGCGACGCGGTCGTGGTGGACGCGTCGGTGGTGGTGTTCCCGAAGAACGTGTGCGGGTGGCTCATCCCGACGTGACCCGGGTGGACGATGGGGTCGTCGGACGCCGAGTGCGAGTAGTCGCACACGATCCGGAACGCACCCACGCCGTCGGTTCGGTCGCCGCGCACACCGTCGGTCACCGTCCGCACTCCGGCGGGCAGCGGCACCGGCCCTGCCGGTGTCGTGGTCGTGGTCGTGGAGGAGGAGGTGGTCGTGGAGGAGGTGGTCGTGGTCGGCCGCACCGTGGTGGACGTGGTGCTGGTCGGCCGGACGGTGGTCGTCGGTCGCACCGTCGTGGTCGGCAGCGGCAGCGGAGGCGGCGGTGGAACCGGCCGGCAGGCGAGGAGCACTGCGACGAGCGACACGATCGCCACGACCAGCGCGTGGCGGCGACCCCTCGAGGGCACCCCCGTACCCGGCGAGCCGACCTCTCGGGTTCCCGTCCGTCCCGTCGAACCTCTCGTCACCTGCGAACCTCCGTCGTCGGCCACCGGCGCGACCGTCGCAGTCGACGCTCGGTGCCGTGGGGACCTGAGCCTGTCGAAGTTTACCAACACGCTGTATCAAAAACAACCCGGGTCGTGGGCGCACACGGGTCGGGACGCGCCGAAGGTCCGTCCCAGCCGGGCGATGCGGTCGGTGCCGACGGGGTGCCGGGAACGGATCCGGCCGGGAGCGGGTCTGCCCGCAGCTGCGTCAGAGACGA
>CAINRS010000144.1 GCA_903852755.1 uncultured Actinomycetes bacterium
CAAGGTGCCGATGTTCCCGTTCCACACCTGGTTGCCCGATGCCCACACCCAGGCCCCCACGCAGGGCTCGGTGATCCTGGCTGCGGTGTTGCTGAAGCTCGGCACCTACGGGTTCCTGCGGATCGCCATCCCGCTGCTCCCGATCGGCGCGCGGCAGTGGGCGCCGGTCATCGCCGTGCTGGCGACCATCGGCATCATCTACGGGGCGCTCGCCTGTCTCGCCCAGACCGACATGAAGCGGCTGATCGCCTTCTCCTCGGTGGCCCACATGGGGTTCGTGATGCTCGGCATCGCCACGCTCACCGACCTGGGGTTCAACGCCGCGGTCTTCGGCATGGTCGCCCACGGCCTGATCACCGGGATGCTCTTCTTCCTGGCCGGGTCGATCAAGGAGCGGTACCACACGCTCGAGATCAAGCGGCTCGGCGGCCTCCTGGTCCAGGCGCCCAAGATGGGCTGGATCCTCGGGTTCTCGGTCATGGCCTCGCTCGGCCTGCCCGGCCTGGCCGGCTTCTGGGGTGAGTTCCCCGCCATCCTGGCCGCGTACAACCCTGCGGTCGGACTGAGCGTGCCGTTGTTCCGGGTGCTGATGGTGATCGCCGCCCTCGGCACCGTGCTCGCCGCCGGCTACCTGCTCTGGCTCTACCAGCGCACCTCGTTCGGCACCCCGAGCGAGGAGTTCGCCTCGGATCCGCACATCCACGACGTCGAGCGTCCCGAGTGGATCGCCTGGACGCCCCTCCTCGTGCTCATCGTGGTGCTGGGCTTCGTCCCCGGCATCATCTTCAACGTCGTCAACCCGGCGGTCGAGTCGATCGCCACGATCGTCGGGGGCTGATCGACGGTGCTGTCCCTGTTCGCCCAGTTGCTCCCGGGGCCGTTCACGGCCCCGACGATCGACTGGCTCGCGCTCGGTCCCGAGATCGTGGTGCTCGCACTCTTCGTGGTGCTGGTGCTCCTCGACTCGATCAAGTTGGAGCGGGCCACCGCACTCATGCCGGCGGTGGCGAACCTGGGCTTCATCCTGGCCCTCATCCCGATCATCGTCCTCGCCGCCGACGGCGGTGACCGGGTGCTGTTCGGTGGTTCGTACGTGGTCGACTCCATGTCGCTCGTGCTCAAGGCGCTGTTCGTGCTGTCGGCCTACGTGGTCGTGCTGCTGTCGACCAACTACCTCGCCGAGGGGGACTACTGGGAGAGTGAGTTCTACTCACTGCTCGCCTGCAGCGTGCTCGGAATGCTCGTGATGGCCTCGAGCCGTGACCTGGTCGGCATCTTCGTGGCGCTCGAGCTGCTCTCGATCCCCGCGTACATGCTCGCCGGCTGGCGCAAGGGTGACGTCCGGTCCAACGAGGCCGGTCTGAAGTACTACCTCATGGGGGTCTTCGCCTCGGCGGTGCTCCTCTACGGCATGTCGCTCATCTACGGCGTCGGAGGGTCGACCCGCCTCGACGACATCGCCGTGCGGCTGGTCGAGATCGGCTCTGAGGGCATCCCCGTCGTCACGCTGGCGATCCTGCTCACGCTGGTCGGCTTCGCCTTCAAGGTCTCCGCGGTGCCGTTCCACGTGTGGGCACCCGACACCTACGAGGGCGCACCGACACCGGTCACGGCCTTCCTGGCGGTCGCGTCCAAGGCGGCCGGGTTCGTCGCGCTCATCCAGATCGTCTACTTCTGCTTCATCGTCCGGGGCGACGTGATCCAGCCGGTGTTCTTCGTCCTCGCCGTGCTCTCCATGACCGTCGGCAACCTGATCGCCCTCCGCCAGACCAACGTGGTCCGGATGCTCGCCTACTCGGGCATCGCCCAGGCCGGATTCATGCTGGCGCCGTTCGTGGTGGCCGACGAGCTCCCCGTGCAGTCGCGCCAGGCGGTGGTCGTCTACCTGGTGATCTACGCCGCCATGAACCTGGGTGCGTTCGCCGTGGTCATCGCCGTGGCGCGCAAGACCCGGTCCGCCGAGATCGACTCCTTCGGTGGGCTCTTCTCGTACATGCCGGGCCTGGCCGTGGCGATGACCCTGTTCCTCGCGTCGCTCATCGGCATCCCGCCGCTCGGCGGCTGGTACGCCAAGTTCGGGGTGTTCAGCGTGCTCGTCGAGGCGGAGACCCCGCTCGGTCTGGCGACGGCGATCATCATGGCCGTCAACACGGCGATCGCCGCGTACTACTACCTCAAGGTGGCCAAGGCCATGTGGTTCGACGAGGCCCCGGACGGCGACGTCACGCCCGTGCCGGTTCCGGCCTCGCTGGGTGCCGCGGTGGTCCTGTCGCTCGTCGTGACGTTCGTGCTCGGTGTGCTCCCGGGGCTGATCACCAACGTCACCGAGTACGGGCCGCTCGCCGTCGGCGGCCCCTGACCACGCCGCGTCCGGATCCGTGGGCGCGCTCGACGATCGCCTCGACCGCGAGGGCTCGATCCGTTTCGACGAGTTCGTCGACCTGGTGCTCTACGGGCCCGACGGCTTCTACGCAGTCGGTGGGGGAGCCGGCCGGTCCGGCGGCGACTTCCTGACGAGCCCCGAGGTCGGCCCGCTGTTCGGGGCGGTCGTCGCCCGCTACCTGGACCACACGTGGGAGCGACTCGGTCGACCGGACGAGTTCGTCGTGGTCGAGGCCGGCGCCGGTCGTGGCGCGCTGGCGCTGGCGGTGCTCGCGGCCGGACCCGACTGCGCCGATTCCCTCCGGTACGTGCTCGTCGAGCGTTCGCCGGCGCTCCGCGCCCGGCAGTCCGAGCACCTGTCGCTCGCGGAGCCGTTCGTGGTGCTCAACGGCCCCCGCGAGGCGGACCCCGACGCAGCGGACGCACCGCCGCCGGCACCGAGGGGTCCGTTCGTGGTCTCCCTCCCCGACCTGCCCGCCGAGCCGGTGACCGGAGTGGTCCTGGCCAACGAGCTGCTCGACAACCTGGCGTTCCGGGTGCTCGAACGGACGTCCTCGGGCTGGTCGGAACTCCGGGTGACGCGGTCCGGTTCCCGGCTCGTCGAGCTGCTCGTCCCCGCCGACGAATCGGCTGCGTCCCACGCAGCCGCCATCGCACCTCAGGCGCCGGTGGGCGCCCGTGTGCCGCTGCAGGACCGGGCCGTGGAGTGGCTGCGTGACGCGTTCGAGGTCCTCGACCGCGGAGCGGTGCTCCTGTTCGACTACGCCGCACGCTCGACCGCCGGGTTGGCGGTCCGCCCGTGGACGGAGTGGTTGCGCACCTACGTCGGGCACGGTCGCGGCGGTGGCCCGCTCGACGACCCGGGTCGACAGGACGTCACGGTCGAGGTCGCCGTCGACCAGCTCGCCGCGCTCCGGCGGCCCGACGTGGACCTCTCCCAGACCGAGTGGCTCCGTCGGTGGGGACTCGACGAACTCGTCGACGCAGGTCGACAGCTCTGGGAGCAGCGGGCCGGGGTCGGGGACCTGGCTGCACTGCGGGCCCGGAGCAGGGTCGCTGAGGCCGAGGCCCTCACGGATCCGGCGGGACTCGGCGCCTTCCGGGCCCTCGAGTGGCACCGGTGAGGCGGACGTGATTCGGCTGCAGTTGGAGGTCGCCCGCTCGATGTTCACGCGGTGGATCATCGTGTCCCCGATCCGTGGCGTGATCGCCGAATCCTCCTGAGCGGGTCGGTGCTCGGGTGGAGACGGGGGGTCCCGCGTCTACGATCGACCGTCCGGACAGCAGTGGGGGGCCAGCCGTGAACGACGAACACGTCACCATCGAGGACTACTACCACGAGGGACGGACGTTCCCGCCGAGTCCGGAGTTCGCCTCCGCGGCCGTCGTGTCCGATCCCGGGATCTACGACACCGCAGCGGCCGATCCGGTCGCGTTCTGGGCCGCGCAGGCCCGGGAGCTCCTGGACTGGGACCGTGCCTTCGACACGGCGCTGGAGTGGGACCTGCCGTTCGCCGAGTGGTTCGTGGGCGGGCGTCTGAACGTGTCCCACAACTGCCTCGACCGTCACGTCCGCGCCGGTCTCGGTGATCGGGTGGCGATCCACTGGGAGGGTGAGCCGGGCGACACCCGGACCATCACCTACGCCGAGCTGCTCGACGAGGTGTCACGGTTCGCCGCGGTGCTCGGGGACCTCGGCGTCGGGCTCGGTGATCGGGTCTGCATCTACCTGCCGATGATCCCCGAGGCGGTCGTCGCCATGCTCGCGTGTGCCCGCATCGGGGCGGCCCACTCGGTGGTCTTCGGCGGGTTCAGTCCGGACTCACTGGTCGACCGGATCAACGACGCCGGTGCCGTGGTGGTGGTCACGGCCGACGGCGGCTACCGGCGGGGTGCGCCGTTCCCGTTGAAGCCCAACGTGGACACCGCCCTGGCCGACTGCCCGACCGTGCGCAGCGTGGTCGTGGTCGACCGGTGCGGTGGTGACGTCGAGATGGCCGACGGCCGGGACCACTGGTACTCGGACCTGCTGGACGCCACTCCGACCGGTGTCGGCCCGGTGAGCGTCGACAGCGAGCAGCTGCTCTTCCTGCTCTACACCTCGGGCACCACCGCCAGACCCAAGGGCATCATGCACACCACGGGCGGCTACCTGACCCAGGTCGCCTGGACCCACCGGGCGGTGTTCGACCTCCGGCCGGACACCGACGTCTACTGGTGTGCCGCCGACGTGGGCTGGGTGACCGGGCACAGCTACATCGTCTACGGACCGCTCTGCAACGGTGCGACGTCGGTGATGTACGAGGGCACCCCGGACACACCCCGGGCGGAGCTCCGGGACGGGGACGATCCTGCGGGGTGGGACAAGGACCGACTCTGGGACATCATCGAGCGCTACGGCGTGACCCAGCTGTACACGGCGCCCACGGCGATCAGGACGTTCATGAAGTGGGGTGCGCAGTGGCCGGGCCGTCACGACCTCTCGTCGCTGCGGGTCCTCGGGTCGGTCGGGGAGCCGATCAACCCCGAGGCGTGGATGTGGTACCACGACAACATCGGTGGTGGTCGGTGCCCGATCGTCGACACCTGGTGGCAGACCGAGACGGGTGGCCACATGATCACGCCCCTGCCCGGCCTCACGACGACCAAGCCCGGCTCGGCGTGCCGGGCGCTCCCGGGCATCGGCGTCGAGGTCGTCGACGACCGGGGTGAACCGGTCGCCCAGGGCGGCGGCTACCTGACGCTCACCCAGCCGTGGCCGGCCATGCTGCGCGGGATCTGGGGCGACCCGGACCGCTACCGCGAGACCTACTGGTCCACCTACGAGGGCCGGTACTTCGCCGGGGACGGCGCCAAGCTCGACGAGGACGGCTACCTGTGGCTGCTCGGCCGGGTCGACGACGTGATGAACGTCTCGGGCCACCGGATCTCCACCACCGAGGTCGAGTCCGCGCTCGTGGACCACCACGCCGTCGCCGAGGCGGCGGTCGTCGGGGCGTCCGATCCCACCACGGGCCAGGCGATCGTCGGCTACGTGATCCTCCGGGGCGGGATCGACCTCACGCCGGAGCTGCGGGAGGAGGTTCGCCAGCACGTGGCGGTGAAGCTCGGTGCGATCGCCCGCCCCCGGGCGGTGATCGTCGTGCCCGACCTGCCCAAGACGCGATCGGGCAAGATCATGCGGCGGCTGCTCCGCGACGTGGTCGAGGGGCGTCAGCTCGGCGACACCACGACGCTCGCCGACGCGGGTGTGGTCGATGCGATCCGCGCCGGCGCCGCCGCCAGCGACGAGGACTGACCGCCTGCGGGCGCCGACCCGGGTCCCGGCTCGGCACCCCACGGCCGGGTCGTCCGGACCGCCGGCCTGATCCCGATCCCGGCACCGGACCGATCCCGGCCCCGGCCCGATCCCGGTGCGGGCACCGGTAGCGTGCGCAGCGTGGGTTGGGTGATCGGCATCGTCGTCCTGGTGGTCGTCGCGGTCGTCGCCGTCGCCGTGTACGACGTCACCCAGCGCCGCCATGCGATCCTCCGCAACTACCCGGTGATCGGTCACTTCCGATACGCGCTCGAGTCGTTCGGTCCCGAGTTGCGGCAGTACATCCTGACCAACAACAACGAGGAGCGGCCCTTCAGCCGTGATGAACGGCGGTGGATCTACACCTCGGCCTACCGTCGCGACAACACCTTCGGATTCGGGACCGACAACCACCTCGACGCCACGCCGGACTACCTGATCGTCGCCCAGGCGGCGTTCCCCGAACTGCCCCGTCCCGGCGAGCCGGCCTCACCCGAGTGGTCGTTCCCGGTACCGTGCGCCAAGGTCCTCGGCGGGGACCGCCGAACGGGTGCGTTCCGGCCGGCGTCGGTGGTGAACCTCTCGGGCATGAGCTTCGGCTCGCTCTCCGGTGCGGCGGTCGAGTCGCTCAACCGGGCCGCTGCGATGGTCGGCTGCTACCAGAACACCGGTGAGGGCGGGATCTCGGTGCACCACCGTCACGGGGGCGACCTCGTGGTGCAGGTGGGTACCGGGTACTTCGGCTGCCGTGACGCCGACGGGTCGTTCTCGCTGCCCCGGCTCGTCGACATGGTCGCCGGCGCACCCGTCCGGGCCATCGAGGTCAAGCTCTCGCAGGGGGCCAAGCCCGGGCTGGGTGGCCTGTTGCCGGGCGTGAAGGTCACCCCCGAGATCGCCCGGGCCCGCGGGATCCCCGTCGGGCAGGACTGCCGGAGCCCGGCCCGGCACTCGGCGTTCGACGGCGTGGACGGACTCGTCGACTTCGTCGAGGAGCTGGCTGCGGCCACCGGACTCCCGGTCGGGATCAAGTCCGCGGTGGGGGAGCGCGGGTTCTGGGTGTCGCTTGCCGACCGCATGGAGCGGACCGGTCTGGGCCCCGATTTCATCACCGTCGACGGCGGGGAGGGCGGCACGGGCGCTGCACCGCTCGTCTTCGCCGACCACGTGTCCCTGCCCTTCCTGCGGGCGTTCCCCCGGGCGTACGCCCCGTTCGCCGAGCGGGGTCTGACCGAGCGGGTCGTCTTCATCGGCAGCGGTCGGCTCGGACTGGCCGACCGGGCGCTGGCGGCGTTCGCGCTCGGGTGCGACCTGGTCCACGTCGGCCGGGAGGCCATGCTCGCGATCGGCTGCATCCAGGCCCAGCGGTGCCACACCGACCGGTGCCCGACCGGCGTCGCCACCCAGTCCCGGCGACGTGAGCGAGGGCTCGACCCGGAGCACAAGTCCGTGCGGGCGGCCAACTACCTGGCCGCGCTCCGCCACGAGCTCGTGCGGCTGGCGCGGACCTGCGGACACGCCCACCCCTGTCAGGTGACCGCGGATCAGGTCGAACTGCTCGACTCCCAGCAGCGGTCAACACCCATCGGGGAGCTGGCGGGCTACGCCCCGGGGTGGGGCGTCCCCTCCCGGGCCGAGGTGCACGCACTGCTCGCTGCGTGGCCGACCGACGGTCCGGAGGGGGACCGGTAGGCTCACCGACCGTGCCCGTCGAGGATCAGCACTTCGAGAACTGGCTCTGGCGCTCCGAGCCCTTGGCCGGCGGCCCGGCCGTCGTGTTCGACATGGACGGTGTGCTCTCGGACGCCAGCACCCGTCAGCACTACCTCGAGTACCCGTTCCGCGACTGGGAGGCCTTCTTCCAGGCCTGTGGCGACGACGACCTGATCGCCGAGGTGGCCCGGTTGCTCGAGGTGCTCGAGTCCGACCTGCAGGTGGTGCTGCTCACCGCGCGTCCCATCCGGGTGCGGCCGCAGACCCTGGGCTGGTTGGACCGCTACCAGCTGCGCTGGGACCTCCTCATCATGCGCGAGTACGGCGACTACATGGCGGCCCGGAGCTTCAAGCAGCGGACGGTGACGGAGCTGCGGGCCCGGGAGTACGACCTGCGACTGGCGTTCGAGGACGACCCCCGGAACGTCCACATGTTCCACACCCAGGGCGTCCCGTGCGTCTACATCCACTCCGGCTACTACGAGTGAGCCGCCCGGCGTGGACCGGCGTGGCCTGAACCGACGTTCAGTCCCGGGGACGCCCCGCCTGTCGGCGCGCCCCGAGCGAACGTAGGATCCGAATGTCGGGTGTTCGGAATCCGGGAGGTTCCTCGACCGTGGCCAACAACGCCAAGACCGCCATCCTGCTCGCCGGGCTCGGCGGCCTGTGCATGTTCATCGGCTCCTTCTGGGGTCGGGGCGGCGTGGTGGTCGGACTCGTCGTGGGCCTGTTGTTCTGCGGGGGGTCGTACTGGTTCTCCGACAGGCTGGCCATCGCCTCGGCCCGCGCGGTGCAGGTGGGTCCGGAGCAGATGCCGCAGTACCACCGGATCGTCGCCGAACTCTGCGAACGGGCCGACCTGCCGGTCCCGAGGCTCTACGTCTCCCCGGAGCAGCAGCCCAACGCATTCGCCACGGGCCGCAACCCGGCCAACGCCGCGGTCTGCGTGACCGAGGGTCTGCTCCACACGCTCGACTGGGAGCAGATCCAGGGGGTGCTCGCCCACGAGCTCGCCCACGTCCGCAACCGGGACATCCTGATCGGATCGGTCGCCGCCGCCGTCGCCATGGGGATCACCTTCGTCGCCAACATGGCCCAGTGGGCGCTGATCTTCGGCGGGGGACGGTCCGACGACCGCGAGAACCCGATCGCCGCCCTGCTCATGGTCGTCCTCGCACCGATCGCCGCCGGGTTGATCCAGGCTGCGATCAGCCGGAGTCGGGAGTTCGAGGCCGACGCATCGGCGGCCCGCCTGCTCGGGACCGGCGAGCCGCTCGCCCGGGCACTCGAGCAGCTCGACGCGTCCGCCCAGCGGATCCCCTCGCACGTGAATCCGGCCGAGGCCTCGGCCTACATCGTCAACCCGCTCCGTGGTCGCAGCCTGGGTCGGTTGTTCTCGACCCACCCGCCGGCGGCCGACCGGATCGCCCGCCTCCGCTCCGGCGCCTGGGTCTGACACCGTCCGCCTGAGCGATCTGGTGAGGGGTCAGTCCCGGAAGTTGCCGTACTGCAGCGGGAAGTCGAAGTCGTGCTCCTTGCACGCCGCGATCACGGCCTGCAGGTCGTCGCGCTGCTTGGCGATGACCCGGACCTGATCGCCCTGGGTCTGGGACTGGACACCCTTCATCCCGAGGCCCTTGACGAACTTGTTGAGCTGCTTGGCCCGGTCGCTGTCGATCCCGGCCACGAGCTTGCCGAGCTGGCGGGCGGATCCGCCCGAGGCCTCCTCGACTCCCTCCCACGACAGCGCCTTCATGGACAGGCCGCGCTTGACGAACTTCTCCTCGACGACCTGCCGGACCGCCCGGAGCCGGTCCTCCGTGGACGAGCGGATGGTGATCCCGGTGTCGCCCAGCTCGATGGACGAGTTGGTGTTCTTGAAGTCGAACCGGTTGGCCACCTCCCGGGCGGCCTGGTCCACGGCGTTGCGGACCTCCTGCATGTCGACCTCGGACGTGATGTCGAAGCTGGGCATGATGGTCTCCTCGGGTCGTCCTCCGCCGCCGTCGGCCTCGGGCCGGACGACTGCCGGTGCGGTCGAGTTCCGACCGCCCGGCACAGGACGCTATCGTGACCGATCCAACGGGTCGGTGCCCGAGCGGCCAAAGGGAGCAGACTGTAAATCTGCCGGTGTATGCCTTCGAAGGTTCGAATCCTTCCCGGCCCACGCTGACGGACCCCCCGCCGTGTCGGGCGGGGGTGCCGTCGGAACCCGTGCACCGTCCGACGGCGTCGGGCGGTCCCGGTCAGAGCAGCAGTTCGGCCACGGTGACGTCGAGCCACCGTCCGAACTTGCGGCCGACCTCCCGTTCGAGGCCGACGACCTCGAACCCGACCGACTCGTGCAGGCGGACCGACGCGTGGTGCCCACCGACGATTCGGGCCACGAGTGCGTGGAACCCGTGGGCGCGGGCGGTGGCCACGATCCCCTCGAGGAGCGCCCGTCCGACTCCGGCGCCACGGGCGGTCTCGTCCACGTAGACCGACGTCTCGGCGGTCGTCGAGTAGGCCGGCCGGTCCCGGTAGGGGGAGAGCGAGGCGAACCCGACGACGGTTGGTCGACCGCCGGCGGAGGAGCGGTCCGCGACGATCACGGCGTGCGCGCCCGACCGGTCGGCGATCCACGCCCGTTGCTCCTCGAGGGTTCGTGGCACCAGGTCGAACGTGACCACCGAGTGCTCGACCTCGTGGTTGTAGATCGCGAGCACTGCGGGGGCGTCGTCGACCGTGGCCGGCCGGATGATCACGGCCCGACGCTACCGCCCGACCCCGGTGCACCCGGGGCGACTTCCGTCCGTGCGTCCCCTGCTCCGGGTGGGTCGGTCACCGAGCGGCGGAGGCTCATCCGCGACTGGCGTCCGCCACGGGCCGCAGTTCGCACACGGCGAGCCCGCCGGCCACCGCTTCGGCCCCTGCCCAGCCCGAGATGCGGGGGTCATCGGTCAGGAGGACCACCTGCTGGTGTCGCGACGCCGCCACGAGCGCCTCGAGCACGGTGGGCAGGTCGCGATCGTCGACCGAGCTGAAGGGTTCGTCGAGGAGGGCCGGGAAGTCCTCACCGGTCTGACCCAGCCGACGGAGCGACTCGAGTCGTGCCACGAGCGCACCGACGACCGGGCTGGCGCCCTCACCGGGGGCGCTCCCGTCGGCGAACGCCAACGCCTGGGACGACGCACGGAGCGACGCCTGCACGGCCCGGCGGTGGTCGATCGCCCACTCGGCGGGTACGTCCCCGGCGATCGTCCGCCAGTGCTGCATCGCGTCCCGGTGGGCCTGGGCGGCCGCCAGGAACCGCTGCCGCCCGAGGTCGGATCCGAGCAGCGAGTTGACCCGCTGGAGGTGGAACCCGAGGTAGCTCGTGGCGCCCGCCACCTCGAGCGCCTCCGCCTCCGCGGAGCGGGCCCGTTCGAGCCGTCGCCAGGTCGAGAACGACGTGACGACGGCGGCGACCGCGATCACGGCGAGCGGGACGACGACGACCTCGCCCACCATGCGGACGAGCGGCACCGTGAGCAGGGCGGCGATCCCGGCGATGAGGAACGTCGCCCGGCGGATCCGTTCTGACTCGTCCTGTGCCCGCTCGAACGCCTCGTGCCGTTCCTCGATGCTGGCGATCACCTCGGCGTCCTCGACCCGTCCACCCACGTCGGTGGCCACCTGCTCGAGCTGGACCCCGCTGCGGATCACCGCCTCGGCCGCCGGCCACAGCTCGGCCGGGTCGACCTCGGCGAGTCGCCGCAGGCGGTCGCCATCGGTCTGCTGGCCCCGCAACTCCTCGGCACCCACGCACATGGTCCGGCGCGCCGAACGCTCGTCGAGTCCCGCCCTGGCCAGCAGGTCGATCCCGTTGGCCCCGTCGGTGAAGTCTCCGGTCACGTCGCGGCGGCCGTCGACGTCGACCACCCGGTGCACGTCGTCCGGGGGCCGGAAGATGGCGAACCGACGGCCGTCGTCGGAGCGCAGCTCCACGTGGACCCCCGGCCGGCTGGGCCCGAGGGATCCGACGAGCTCGTTGACCAGACCCGCCCGTTCGACCGGTCCGAGCCCCGTCACCACGGTCAGGTCCGGGTGGAGGTCCAGCACCACCTGCCGTTCGCCCGGGGACAGGCTGGACAGGACGAGTCGATCGAACCGCACGGTCGGGCATCGGCACGGGTCGTGGTCGGCTTGAGGTTCCCGGCGTCGGTCCCCGCCGTGGCCCGCCCGGATGCTGCTTGTGGCTCTCCGGCCACCGTCGCTAGAGTCGCCTCGCTCCCGGTGGCTCCGCTGCCGGGCCGGCCCCCTTAGCTCAGTCGGCAGAGCGTTTCCATGGTAAGGAAAAGGTCGTCAGTTCGATTCTGACAGGGGGCTCGCTGCGGTCACCTCGGTGGCCGTCACCGGCGGCGTAGCTCAGTTGGTGAGAGCACTCGG
>CAINRS010000145.1 GCA_903852755.1 uncultured Actinomycetes bacterium
GAGCCAACGCCAATTCGTGGGTGTGGCGTTCCCGCAACCTGGCTCGGATGGTTGCATCGAGGACGGCCGGGACGGGATCCACCCGTCGAACGGTACGCGAGGTTCTCATTGACCTCGGATCGCTCCATTCTCGATCTGCACCCACAACGAGTGGCTCAGGCGTCGAGCTCTCGAGCTCGCACGACAGGCCCACCACGGGTGGACCGGGACGCCAACCAGCGACCTTCGGTGCTCAACGACAGCCAGTCTTCGACCCGAGGGGTGTGAACGAGAAGACGAGAGCTCGACGAAGTGGTCCTCAGGGGCCCGCTGCTCCGAACGTCACCCCGCACCGATGACGACGGGCTCCTCGCGCACCGGGAGAACTTGGCTCGGCGAGTACGCGAAGGTTTCGAACCACTCCCGGAACTGGGTCAGCGACGCGTCCGTCTGGTGCGGGTAGTTGTCCGGCTCCTGGGGCTTGCGGTCGTTCCACACCGCCGCGTCCTCTCTCGTGGCGTTCCACGATGCGGCGTAGCCGACGGCGTCCTCGAACAGACGGAGCGGGTTGTAGCTGCGGCGGCCGATCCCGACCTGGGTGAGCAGGCACTTCTTCCCCTCGATGATCGTCACGAAGTTGCACAGCACCGACGACCGTCCCTTGATGTTCGAGGTGAGGTGCGTGTTCAGCGGTCCGTCGAAGTGCGTCACGACCGAGGCACGATCGCCCGACACGTACGACAGGGGCGGCACGAGCTCGGTGGCCATCGTCGCAAGCCCGCGGTGGCCGTCGGATTCGAACGTTCCCTCTTCGATGCACTTGCCGAACATCGAGTGCGTGAACTCGAAGTGGCGCGGGTCGACGCTGTTGTCGACGGGGACGCTCGGGTGGTGGATCGACAGCATCCGACTGTGGCGCCACAGGATGTCGGGCTCGTCGTCGCTGAGGAACTCCGGTGCATCCCAGCTGGGTTCGACGCCCTCGTGGTCGAACCATGCGTAGGCGATCCCTCGGCGCTCGGCAACGGGGTACGAGCGGATCGGCCGATGGGTCGGGTTCGCGCCGCGGCCATCACCGCGGAACAGCCGTCCGTGCATGGGGCACTGCAGGCAGTCCTTCACGACGCGTCCGGTCGCCATGTTGACCCCGAAGTGCGAGCAGTGGGCCTCGAGAACGTTGAGCGTTCCGGAGTTGGAACGGAAGACGATGCACTTCTCGTTCATCAGCGTCCGCTCAGCCACCCTGCCCGCGGCGTAGTCCTTGGACAGCCCGATGAACATCCATCCCCGGTAGTTCATGTGCTCGCTCACCTTTCGTCTCGTCGATCCGGTCGACCGACCGACCGGTCTGGGACTCGCTGTAATGCGAATCCAGATTCGCATGTCACGGTCGGCGTGTCAATCATCCGAGTCATGGGCGATCCCCAGGTATCCCAGCACCATGCGCTCGACCTCAGCGATGAACTGCTGCTCGGAGAGCGTGGCGCCACCCGGGGACGGCAGCGTGCTCTCCCGCTGCTCCACCATCGCCATCCACCGGCGC
>CAINRS010000146.1 GCA_903852755.1 uncultured Actinomycetes bacterium
CATGGGCTCGCACATCTCCGACGGCTACGCCTACCTGTCGGACCAGCCCATGCTCCCCGAGGGCATCGCAGGGATCACGATGCTCACCAGCGGCGCACTGAAGCACCCGTCACGACCGCTCGACCTGCACGCGCTCACGCTCCCGATCATCCTGCTCGGCGGCAGTGACCTCCCGAGCCTCGACGGAACCAGCGCAGATGCACCGCTCCAACCCTGACCGGCAGCCACGTCGCCGCAAGTGTCGGGTCGCGGGCCACGCGCACCGTGGGGGTGTGGTCCAGTACGTCGCCTCGCCCCGGGTGTTGCAGCGGGCGCTCGAGCTTCGCCGCCAGGCCGGGGTCGCCCGGGTGAGCGCAGCAGACGATGTCGAGCATCTGGACCGGGCGGCCGGCGCGCTGCGGGACTGTTTCGATGTCGAGCTCGGGGTGTGGAGCGACCCCGACGCCGACCTGGATCACGGCGACCTGGACACGGTGACAGTCGAGTTGGCGGCGTCGTGGGTGTGCCTCGGGATGTTCGAGCTGCTCGCGCTGGCGGTCCTGGTGGAACAGACCGTCACGGAGTGCTGGCCGGACAAGGCCGCGGCGTGGCGGGAGCATGTGCTCGAGGTGTCGATCACGATCGCTGAGGCGACCGGCGACACCGAGACCGCCGCCGAGTACCTCCGGCGCTACACCGAGGAGCTCCTCGACCGCCCCGACGGGTCGGCGTGAGGCTCTGAACCCCGGCGACTGCACCCCGAATCAGGTTGCCGTGAACAGATGAACGGATCGGCGACATCGTCGCCTACGCGGCAACCACGATGCCCGGCGGATCCCTGCGGATCCTGACGTTCCCGGCGTCGGGCGAACCCCGAACTGGGCCGCCGGGCGGGACGCAAGAAAGGGGTGCCCGGCAGGTTCGCTACCGTGGTGCGGGGAGAGGAGGGGTGATGGTCGTCGAGTTCGTCCCGCACAGCGGCAGCGACAGGTGCGACCGGACCCGGGGGGTGAGCACCCGGTGACCGAGGGCCGGAGATCAGGGTGGTGGCTGGCGTCCGACGGGAACTACTACCCGCCGGAACTCCACCCGGATCGTCTGACGCCACCGACTGTGCCGGGCACCGAGCTCGACCGGGCCGGTGCATCCGCCGCCGAGGAGGCCGATCGACTCGCTGAGGCCGCAGAGGCGCAGCGGCTCGAGTCCGAACAGTGGGCGAAGGGCGCCGCTGGGGAACGGGCGACCGCCGCAGCGCTCGCGCAGCTCGACGCCAGGTTCGTTGTGTTCCACGACCTGCACGTCCCTGGTTCACCGGCGAACGTCGACCACCTCGTGATCGGCCCGACCGGCGTGTTCGTCGTCGACTCGAAGGCCTACAGCGGCACCTTCACCCTGTCCGCGGAGATGCTGTGGCGGGGCAGGTACCCGATCCGCCGCGAGGTCGACACCCTCGAGTTCATCACCAACCGAGTAGCAGGGCACCTCAACTGCGCCGTCCGACCCGTGTTGTGCTTCACCGAAGCGGCTCTCCCGGAGCGTCGGGTGCAGCTCGGCGCAACGACCGCAGTCGGGCTCGGCGAAGTCGTCGCGCTCATCTGCGACAGCCCCCAGGCGCTCAGCGCCGACCAGATCGCGTGGCTCGCCACCCTTGCCGGGCAACTCGTCGAACCGGTCGAGATCAGCCCGACTGCGACCGAGACCTACGAACTCCAACCAAGCTCGCAGACGACCAGCAACACCCCATCGCGACGCCCACCCTCCCGGCGGCGGACCCCCTCGGCGAAGCGCACCCCCCAACGACAACCGTCCGGGCGTCGACGCAAGCAGCAGCCGTCGTTCAGCAGCATCCTGTTCGGTCTCATCGCAACCGCCGTGGCGGTGTTCGTGGTCGTGCCGTTCGTCATCAACTCGATGACCTCCGCCGTCACGTCCCAGACGGCGACCACCACACCTGACGGCCAACCGCAGGCCGGGATCGACGTCCAGTTCACCTGCCCGGTGCCCGGCGGGTGGTACTCCGCG
Source organism: uncultured Actinomycetes bacterium (assembly GCA_903852755.1). Classification (GTDB taxonomy): domain Bacteria; phylum Actinomycetota; class Acidimicrobiia; order Acidimicrobiales; family Microtrichaceae; genus SXMI01. Next base: position 2,002 of record CAINRS010000146.1, read on the forward strand.
ACGTTCGTCCGACCAGGCGGCGCGTCGACACTCGATCAGTACAAGATCACCGTCGTCGTCAACGGACTCGAACTGCCGCCGCAGGTGTCACGCAGCTTCGGAGACCCTCCCGAACCGGTCCCGGCACTCGCTCCAGGCACACCGATCGAGGTGCGGACCACCAGCAGTCGGAAACCGAACACCGCCCCGAACATCCAACAGCTGACCGCACCCGCTCAGCCCTGCTGACATCCAACGCCCAGCGGATCATCGATCCGAGCACGCCGCCGCCACATGCTGCGCTCCGGCTGGGGCAACGGACGCCGTGAGCGCAGCGACCGGCAGCGAGTACAGGGTGCGGATCACGGCGGCGTCGAAGCACGACGGCAGCTCTCGGGTGAGGTCCTGGGAGAACACGCTTCGCTGGTCGGCCCGGTCGCCGAGCGGCCCGAACGACTGGAGGATGTCCTCCCACAGCGGCCGTCTGCGACAGCACCCGAGCGACACGTCGACCGATGCCAGGGAACCGTCGGTGTGGAGCGCTGCGACCAACTGCGCACCCGACCCCGGGCCGCGTCGCACGATCACATCAGCGGGACCAGCGGTGGGGACGACGTGCAGGCCGCTGACGGCTGCACCCCATGCGAACGCGGCGTGTACCTCCGCGATGTACCAGAGCGGGTAGCCGTCGAGCTCCAAGCGGTAGGTGAGCGTCTGCGACGTCCAGCGGGTCGTGGCACCCGCTGGACCCCGGTCGGGTTCGGTCAGCACCGCCACCAGCTGCTCGACGTCGCCGCGGCCGCCGTCACCCGCGGGATCGGCGGGCACCACGACCAGCGCCGCAACCATCGCGAGTCCTGCGATCAGTCGACTCCACACCTCTCCACGGTCCTCACCGCAACGGCTCAGCCAACCGCTCTGGTGTGGCGGCGTCGTGAACAGGTCCGGGCCCCGGCGTGATGCCGGGGCCCGGTGGTCGACGGCCACTGCAACCCGTCGACGGGGTTCGGCCGGCCCGGTGCGACACCCTCTCGGGGTGGACCAGTGACCGACCGCCGGGCAAGGACGGACCCGACAGCGTTCCCACTGGATGCCACCGGGCCATCGGCAAGCGATCCAGGAACACGAGTGGGGGACGACCCGAAGGCCGTCCCCCACGTCACCTGCTCGGCTCGTGCCGAGCCGGGCTGGTGGGCCCCGGGATCGGGGCCGCTGTCCGGTGTGCTGCACAGTCGTCCTTTCGTCGCTGGAGCACACGAACCCCTGACCGCCAGACGCACCACCGCAACCCGTTGGCTTGCGGCGATCCGCCTCCACGGTCCGATCTGCGCACCGGACGTCCCGGCGCGCAGAAAGGACGACATGGACACCAACCTCACCGAGGTGGATGGACCGCTGCTGGCGGTCGCCCGTCAGCTGCTCGACATCACCGACGAGATGGGCTGGGACCAGCCCGCCCGTCTGGCGTTGCTCAACGACGCGACCGACCTCCCCGAAGGGGAGTTCGCCTGTGCGGTCGGTGACGACTCCGGGCTCGTGATGGGGTGGCCGACGGTCATCGAGGGTCACCCCTGTCCGGCGCTCGCCGAGATCGGCGCCCAGCACGACTCGATCGGAGCGGTGCTGATCACCGAAGGCTGGATCGACGCCGCATCCGTCGCGGCGATCCCGGAGCTGTCAGAGGGCTGCGCAGGACACGTCGCCGTCGATGGCCGACTCGAGGTCCGCACTGCGATCGGCGTCCACCGCGACGGCACCCGGGTGCAGGTCAGCCGGCCCCGCGGCGGGACCACGACCACCGCCACCGGGACCGCAGGACGTGTCCCCGATGCCCTCGCCATGACCATCGGCATTGACGCCGATGCGGACGGCGTGAACCTCGCCGACATCCTGCGGCGGGCGTGGCTGTCGATCGCGTCGATCGACGCCGCCCGACAGCTCGGCGCGAACCC
>CAINRS010000147.1 GCA_903852755.1 uncultured Actinomycetes bacterium
ACCCAAGTTCTGGTTGCGGATCTCGCCAGGGCTGCTGGGACTCAAGCCGAAGGAGCTGAAGGCGAAGATCGCGGCGCTCCGGAAGCGGCACCCCGAGCTCCTGCCCGAGCTCGAGCGTGAGATCGAGGTCGCAGCCTCGTTCCGCAAGGCGCTGCTCGGCGGCCCCTACCCCGACCTGGGGAAGGGTGACGTCGACCTCTACCGGGCGTTCGCATGGCGCAACTGGCAGCTTCTCCGCACGGAGGGCCGGCTCGGAGCGGTGTTCCCCCGGACAGTGCTCAACGCTGCGGGGAGCGCCCGCTGGCGCGAGGTGTTGCTGAACGACGGAGCGCTGTCTGTCGTGACCCTCACCAACTCCGCCTACTGGGTGTTCGAGGGGGTCGACGGCCGCTACTCGGTCGCACTGGTCAACGCCACGAGGGCAGCGCAAGCCTCTCGAACCGCCGAGCTCGCCGGACCGTTCTACGCACTGGACGAGTTCGAGGCTGGTCGGGCCACTCCGGGGTCGATCCCGGTCGACCTGCTGGTCTCCGCCTCCACGGGTGCGGCGTTCCCGCAGCTGCCGTCGTCGGAGTCGGCGGACGTGTTCGCTGCGATCAGGTCCGCGCCCCGCCTCGACGACACGGGCGCTGGCTGGTCGTTCAAGCCGGTGCGCGAGTTTGACGCGACGAATGACCGGCCCACTTTCGATGCCGGGAACCAGACGCCGAAGCGCTGGCCGGTCGTCGGTGGTGCCGGGTTCAACATCTGGGAGCCGGAAACCGGCGAGGTGTACGCGTGGGCGGATCCGAGGACCGCGACTGCGGCGCTGCAGGCGAAGCGGCTGAACCAGGTGAAGCTCAAGTCGTCGGCGTTCTACGGGATGGACTCCGCCTGGGCGGCGGACCCTGCCACGCTGCCGTGCCGGGCTCCTCGGATCGCGTTCCGCGACATCTGTCGAGCAACTGACTCCCGGACGTGCATCGCGGCGCTCGTCCCAGCGGAGACCCTGCTGACGAACAAGGCGCCGTACCTGTTCCGGGTCGAGGGGTCCGAGGCGGACGAGGCGTTCCTGCTCGGTGTGCTCTCCTCGATCCCGCTCGACTGGTACGCCCGCCGGTACGTCGAGATCAGCATGAACTTCCACATCTTGAACGGGCTTCCCGTCCCCCAACCCGAGGAGACGGACCCTCGGCGGGTTCGGGTCGTGGAGATCGCCGGTCGCCTGGCCGCGGTGGACGATCGGTACGCCGAGTGGGCCGCGGCGGTCGGGGTGCCGGTGGCGTCGGTGAGCTCCGCTGCCGAGCGTGACGATCTGGTCGCCGAGTTGGATGCGCTCGTCGCCGGCCTGTACGGGCTGTCCCGCGACCAGGTCGAGCACGTCTTCGCGACGTTCCACCGGGGCTGGGACTACCAGCCCCGTCTGGATGCGGTGCTCGAGCACTTCGACCGGATCGGGGGCTGACCGTGGTGAACCCGAAGCCGTTCCCGCCGGTGTTCGCAACGAACCGGCCCGCCGCGGGTGGCGAGCCGGCTGAGACGGTCGCCGAGGAGGTCAACCGGCTGCTGGCGGGGCTGCGTGAACATCTGGTGGAGCCACCGAACCTGGCGTTGGCGACCGCGTACCTGAACGCCCAGGGGTTCGACCTGATCGCCGATGAGGTGACCCGGGCGCCGCACGTCCGGCTCCTCCTGGGGGCGGAGCCGGAGGAGCCGTTGCGTCGCCGGATCGAGCGGGGCGAGCAGGTGGCGTTCGGTGACACCCGCGCGCGCTACGAGGCGGAACTGCGGGCCGAACGGGACCTGTTGGGGTTCACGTTGGAGGCCGATCAGGCCGCCCAGAACCTCGTCGAGTGGTTGCAGTCGACCGACGACGGGACGGTCCCCCGGGTGGAGGTCCGGCTCTACGGCAAGGGGTTCCTGCACGGCAAGGCGGTCATCGCGGAGCATCCGGCGTCGTCTGCGGTGCTGGCCGGGTCGGCGAACCTGACGTTGGCGGGCCTGTCGTGGAACCGGGAGCTGAACCTGGGCTACCCGTCGGGGCAGTACACGGAGCTGGTCGTCGACTGGTTCAACGAGTTGTGGGATGACGCCGAGCCGTACGACCTGGCGGCGGTGTACGCGGAGCGGTGGCAGCCGCACGAGCCGTGGACGGTGTTCCTGCGGATGCTCTACGAGCTCTACGGCGACGCACCGTCGGATGATGTCGGTCAGCGGATCTCGTTGCCGGTGACGGACTTCCAGCGGGACGGGATCCTCCGGTCGTTGCGTCTGCTGGACGAGCTCGGTGGGGTGCTGGTCTGCGACGAGGTCGGTCTCGGCAAGACGTTCATCGCCGGTGAGGTGATCCGGCTGGTGTCGCAGGTGAACCGTCAGAAGGTGCTGGTCGTCGTCCCGGCATCGTTGAAGGACTCGACGTGGGTGCCGTTCCTGCGGCGGTTCGACCTGATCTCGGCCCGGGTGGAGGTCGTCACGTTCGACGATCTGCGGATCGGCACGAAACCGGCGGTGCGACCGGCGGCGTTGGACGACTACTCGCTCGTCGTGGTCGACGAGGCCCACAACCTCCGCAACGCCAACACGTTGAAGGCGGAGGCGGTGATGCAGCTGCTGTGGCACGGCCCACCGAAGCGGGTCGTGTTGATGACCGCGACCCCGGTGAACAACTCGCTGGCGGACCTGCAGACCCTGATCGGCTACTTCGTCCGCAACGACGCCCAGTTCGCTCCGGCGGGGATCCCGAGCGTGTCGGCGTACATCAAGGAGGCGCAGGCCCAGGATCCGGAGACGTTGTCGCCGGAGCATCTGTTCGACCTGATGGACCGGGTTGCGGTTCGGAGGACGCGGCGGTTCGTGAAGCACGAGTACCCGCGGGACACGATCGTCGACAACCGCGGCGAGCGGGTGCCGATCGAGTTCCCGACCCCTGAGGTCAGCCGGGTCACCTACCGGTTGGATGACGCCGGGTCGGAGCTCGCCGCGGCGATGATCCGGGCGCTCGAGGTCCGCACAGATGAGCAGCTCGTCATCCGTGCGGGACCCGAGCGGGAGCCGGGCCGGCTGTCGCTCGCCAGGTACGCGCCGAGCGCCTACCTGTTGGAGGAGGACCTGGACCGCTTCGAGGTGATGAACGTCGGTCTGCTCCGCTCGGCGCTGCTCAAGCGGCTCGAGTCGTCCACCGCTGCGCTCACCGCGACGCTCGGTCGTCTGATCGTCGCCCACGAGGCGTTCCTCGCCGGGATCGACCACGGTGTCGTGCTGACCGGCGAGGCACTCAAGGGGTTCGTCGCCTCGGACATCGATGACCTCGACGAGTTCCTCGACGGCCTCGACGAGGACGCAGCCGACCAGGTCGCCCCTGCCGGCGACTACGACAGCACAGCGCTGCGCACCGACGTCGAGCTGGATCTGGAACTGCTGCGTGCGCTGCACGACAAGGCGGCGACGAGGCTCGTCGCCGGACCGGACGCGAAGGCCGTCGAGCTGATCGGTCGCCTCGAGGAGGTCGCAGCCGATGCCCTCCGTCCCGACCCGTCGGGGCTGTCCGCGACCGACCGCAGCAAGGTCATCGTGTTCTCCACCTACAGCGACACCGTGACCGACCTCCACAAGGAGGTCGCCCAGGCGATCGCCGACGCGGACGACGACGCTCCGCTCGCCGCGTACAAGGGACGGCTCGCCCCCCCGGTGTTCGGCTCGACCGGCAAGGGTGACCAGGGGGAGCGGACCGACACACTCGCCGGGTTCTGCCCGAGGACGGCCGGTGAGCTCACCGAGGCGGGCGACCCGGTCAGCGACGACCAGTTCGACATCCTCATCACCACCGACGTGCTCTCCGAGGGCGTGAACCTCCAGCAGGCCGGACGGATGGTCAACTTCGACCTCCCGTGGAACCCGATGAAGCTCGTGCAGCGCCACGGGCGCATCGACCGCATCGGGAGCCCCCACAAGCGGGTCCACATCGGCTGCTTCTTCCCTGCCGAGAACCTCGACGAACTCCTCGGCCTCGAGGCGACCCTGCAGCGCAAGATCGCGTACGCGAACGCGGCGATCGGCACCGGTGAGGTCCTCCCCGGTCAGGTCGCCAACCCGCGGGTCGAGGTGCTCCTCCACGACGAGACCACCGACCTCATCCGCGGCATCTACGACGGCGACGCCACCCTGCTGATCGACGGTGGCGGCAGCGGCGCCCTGTCCGGCGAGGAGTACCGGCGACGGCTCGAACGAGCCCTCTTCGAGACCTACGAACGCAGCAGGGTGACCGGGCTCCCCATGGGTTCCGGCAGCGGGTTCGCCTCCCGTCGCGCCCGCCAGGCCGGCTACGTGTTCTGTGCCCGCATCGGGGACCACCCGACACCCTGGTTCCGTTTCGTCGCAGCCGACCCCGTGTCGTGGACACCTGCGCCTCTGCCGGGGCAGGAACCTGATGCTCCGCCGACACCGTGGATCGACGACGACACCCTCACCGCACTGATCGTCGCCGACCCGGGCTCCGAGAACGCCGAACGCTCCGTCCCCGACGCCGCAGCGCAACAGGTGTACGCCGCCTGGGAACTCGCCCGCGACCACATCCACACGGCATGGAACCGACTCGCCGACCCGGCCAACCTCGACGCTCCCGTCGAGAAGGCCCTCCGCGAAGCGGTCGAACTGGTCGCAGTCCACGGCAGCGACCTCGAGGACACCGAACGCACCGACCTGATGGTCCGCCTCGGAGGTCGATGGCAGCGCAACGTCGTTCGAGCGGTACGCGAGATCGTCAGGAACGAGGACACCACGCCCCGCCAGAAGGTCCGACAGCTGCAGGCGTTCGTCGACGACGCCGGGCTGCCCGTCCCCGAGCGACCGAGGCCACTCCCGGCGATCCGCCCGGAGGACATCGATGTCGTCTGCTGGATGGCCGTCGAACCAGCACCCGCCGGGTAGCGCGTGGCCGCTGCGGTGGTCGCCCGCCCGCAGCAGTGCGGCGTTCGATCCTGCCGTCAGCTGCCTGTCACGAGCGTGATGGAGCGGGCGACGGCAGCGTTGTAGTCGGCCGCCCAGTCGACCTCGCCGCGGGAGCGGGCCTCCAGCGCTGCCCGGGCCTGGTCACCGAGCCCCGCCACGAGCGCCTTGTGCACCGGCGACTGGAGCTGGTCCCGGTCGGCTGCGAACCCGAACCCGTCGACGAGCGTGATGGCCTCCCGGTCCAGCCGGTTGATCACGGCACCGTCGAGTTCGAACCCAGCGGCTTCGAGGAGCCGGACCGTCTGTCCGTCGGAGAGTTCAGCGACGCTCCGGGCGAGGTGACCGCCTTCGATGAGGAGGGCGTGCTGGAACTCGTCCAGTGCCACCGGGATCGAGGCCGGCGGGGCTGACCCGGCGGTCCGGATCAGCCGGGCGATCGGCGCCTCAGCCAGCCACCGGTGTGGCGCCAGCCGGGTGTCGAGATCCTCGACGGTGATCGTGTCGGGATCGCAGGTTGCCACCTCGATGACGGCTGCCGCCGACGCAGCACGGTGGTTCTCCATGAAGTCGTGGGCGGCGACCAGCATCGCAGCGAGGCCGTAGTTGGTCGACTGGGCCGGACCTCCCCGACCGGGGATGACCAGCTGGTCGAGCTCGTCGAGGCGCTCCAGTTGGGCGACCCGGTGGACCATCGACACGGTCTCGGCACCCAACGGGAAGCGCATCTGGATGCTCCTGCGCATCAGCCATCGGGTGAGGACCGCGTCGTCCGGCTCATGGGCCCGAAGGGCTGCGACCGACCGGCCGAGCTTCCGCCGCGGTGCGGCTGCTGCGAGGCCCTCGGGCATCTCGGCTGCGGGCGCAGGTGTGACCTCGCCGAGTTGGGTGGCGACGAACCCTCCGAGGTCTCCGATCAGGTCCACGGTGGCCTCGACGCCCATGCCGGTCGCGGCAGCGAGGTCCGCCACCGTCGCATCGGGCCGGCAGATCGCCTCGACCAGCCCGTCCAACGCGGCCCGGTCGGGCAGGACCCTCGGAGGCTCGTCCCCGAGTGATCTGAGCTCGTCGAGTACCCGCGCAGCACGCTCGGAGTAGCCCGGATCGGCGTCCATCTCGTCCTCCCTCGCCCGCTCGAGAGGGTACCCGCCTTGCGTTCGCGCGAGCTCGTGGCTGGAAAACGTCGAGTGCCCCGGCGCTCCAGCGCCGGGGCACTCGGGGCAGCGGGTCAGGTCAGCTCAGGCCGACCGGGCGAACCCGCTGTCACGCATCGTGTCGATCACCTCCTTGCTGGTCCCCTTGGCGGCCAGGCCGACGACGACGCCGGTCTCGTGCTCGAACAGGTCGTCGGTCTTGTCGCCGTCGACAACCTTGAGGCCCCGCCACGCGGCCGGGACCGCCTTGCGGGGAACGTCGAGCACCACGGCGACCCGGTGCCCTGCGGCGACCAGCCCGATGATGTCGGCGTCATCCATCTTCTCGGTCGCCGAGTAGACGACCGAGAAGCCCTCGAAGCCGGGCCGGTCCGCAGCTGCCCACTTCGTGTAGGCGTACCCGGCGACGCCGAGGTCGAACAGGCCGGGGGCGACGAGTTCCCAGCGGACGTCGTCGGAGACGTTCACCCGCCACCGGCAGTCGGCGCCGTGCCGGGCGTGGAGCCGCCGGAGGTGCTCGCCGGTCAGGGCGAAGGCGTCCGCCGGGCGCAGCAGCGACAGCAGCGTCCGGTTCAGCCGGGTCAGGTCGGCCGTATCGAACTTCGAGTTCGCCGAGAACGCCGTGACGCACACCGCCCGGCAGCCGGGGGTGCTCCGGGGGCAGACCGTGCGCCGCACGGCCCGGTCGATCTCGGCGACCGACACGTCGAGGGCGGCGGCCAGCGCCGTCCGCATCGTGGCCGGGAGGGCGGACCACACCTCGTCGGCCCGTCGGGCGGCGTGGAGGGTCACGCCGATTGTCGGGAGCGCCGACTTGCCCATCTTGGGGTTGGTCTTGCTGGTCGTCACCCAGCCCGAGTTCCGGGTCGTGAACCCGACCGCCGCCCGGAGGGCGTTCCAGCGGGACCAGGCCGCCTTCACGGCCTCGTCGGTGAGCTGCTCGGCCTTCCAAGCCTGGCCGCCGAGACGGTCGAGGATCCCTCGCTCGACCGGCGAGAGCGGGGAGGGGGTGGGTGCAGTGGAAGCAGGCATGTCGCCGCCTTTCTGCAGGCGGGGACCTTCCCCGCCTGCAGATCAGCGGTGCCCCGATCTGCCCCCGGCGCAACCGGGTGCCTCCGATTTCTTCCGGCGTCAGAAGCCCTGCTGGCGGAGCTCGTCCAGGAAGTCGTTGCGTGCCCCGTAGTAGCGGTCGAACGTGAAGCGCTCGCTGCTGTGGCCGGCGAGCTTGGCCACCGACGCGACCCGCATCCCCGCGTCCACCCAGTTGGAGATGGCGTGGTGGCGTAGCGCGTGGAACGTGAACCGCTTCGGGAACCCTGCTGCCGCTGCGGCCGGGTGGAACTCCCGGTTCATCACGTTCGAGTGATGCAGTCGCCGCCCGCGCAGACTGGTGAAAAGCAGGTCGTCGGCCGCCAGAACCTTCACGCGCTGGTCCAGCTTGGCTGCGACCTTCGTCGGCACCAGGACCCGCCGCCGCGACGCACGGGACTTGGGCACGCCGATGAACGTCATGTCGCCCTTCCCGGCCTCGACCAGCGTCTTGTTCACCGTGAGGAGCCGGCCTGCGGGGTCCCAGTCCGCCTTGGTGAGGGCGGCGAGTTCCCCGAAGCGGAGGCCGCTCGCCGCGGCGAGCTCCACGAAGAGACCGAACAGCTCCCGCTGCTGGTAGGCAACCTTGACGAGGGCGTCGACCTCGGACTGGCTCGGGACCATGGACGGATCGAGCGGCTCACCGATCTCATCGGCCGTGTCCTTGACCGCCTTCGGCAGCACGATGTTCGACGCCGGGTTGCGGGACTCCTTCCAGACGCTCTGCTGGACCGCCCAGCTGCACGCTCCCCGGATGCACTGTCGGACTGCCTTCACCGTCGAGGCCGAGTAGCCATCCTTCGCCAGACGTGCGAGCAGCTTGTTGATCGCGTCGGTGGTCAGCTGGTCGCAGCGTCGGTCGCCCAGCTCGGGGATCACGTGCGTCCGGGCGACGCTCATCATCGACAGGTGCTGCTTCACGCTCCAGCCACGGGCGGAACGGTCCGTCGCCCACTCGCTCACGACCTTCTTGAACCGCACGCCCGGCTGGAGCGGTGCGTCCTGGTCATCCAGCGCAGCGTCGAGCGACCTGGCGATCTCGATCGCCTTGGCCTCGGTCGGCGCCGTGCGCTCACGGTGCTTCCCGAGCCCGTCCTGGTAGCGGACCCGGAACTTCTTGGGGCCTGACCCCGAGTGGACCGTCACGCGGCCGAAGGTGTGGAGCTTCGACATCAGGCCGCCACCTTCCGGACGGGGCCACGACGGCGGCCACGCTCGCCGCGCACACGGAGCTCGTCGGCGACCTCGACGTCGTCGATGCTCACGAGCCGCTCGACCTTGCGGCTCTCGACCCAGGCTTCGACCTCGGCGAGGATCCAACCCCGCCGGCCCGGACTCAGCTCGACGGGATCGGGGAACCCCGACTGCTTCGCCAGCTGCCTCGCCGCTCGTGCGCTCGGACAGCCGAGCAGCTCTGCCAACTTGTCGGCACGGATGACCATCTTCTCTTCACCTCCACGCAGGTATCTCCTGCGTGGTCAAGGTGTTGGTGGTCCGCGCCGGCGCAACCGGACATAACTCGACGGTCCGGCTCGTCTACGGATCGGGCAAGAAGTTGGGCAAGCGGTGCCAGATGCCTGTATTCGCAGGCGTTTCGGGCCGTTGACCGGTTCCCTTGTAAACAGCAGGTCGTCGGTTCGAGTCCGACCTCGGGCTCCACCGCATCACGACTCGGCTGCGAGCTGCCGTTCCAGGCGCCTCGCCGACATGCGGCCCAACACCCCGAAGGCGCCACCGACGGCCCAACCCACCGCCACGTCGGTTCCGTGGTGCAGACCCAGGTAGACGCGGCTCGACCCGATGCCTGCAGCGACCGCCAGGTACAGCGGAGCCAGCGGACTGTCCTGTGACAACAGCACCGACATCGTGGCGGCCGACGCTGCGTGGCCGCTCGGGAAACTGGTGTCGGTCGGGATCCGCAGGTCACGGCCGTGTACCCGCTCGGCGTGCGCCGACGGTCGGGGCCGACGAACGAGCCGTTTGAGCACCAGGTTCACCGCAGCGGACTCCAGTCCGATCCACACCACCGAGTGCAGGAACCACGGGAGCGGTCGACCACGCCGGACGGCCTCGAGCGCCGCAGCGGCGAACCACACCCGGCCGTCGTCGCCGAGCCACGACATCCGGTACATGACCAGGTCCACTCCCGGGAGCGCCCGGGCCCGGTCCGCCCGGGCGGCGGCGAGCGCGTCGAGTCGCGCCGCCACTCGTCCGGGCGAGAGGTTGTCCACCCACAGAGTCTGACGTGGCGGACTCCGAACGACGTCGACTCCCCCTGTGACACCCGTCGAGCTCAGCTCTGGCAGTTCCACCGTCACGGAGCGGCGGTTGGGACGAACCGACGCTCCCCGGACACACTCTGCTCGTGGGATCGTCCGGGGCCACTACCGAGGTGCTGACCGCCGCGGATGCCGAGGACCGCCAACGCCGTGCGGCCGGCGGCCTGCTCGCAGCGGGTGCCGCCCCAGGCGACCGGGTCGCGCTGACGGCGACCTCGGGCGCCGACCTGTTGTGCACCGTCCTGGGTGCGCTCCGGGTCGGGGTCGTCCCGGTGCTCACCCACGCCGGACTGCTCCCGGCGGAGCGCCAGGAGCTCTTCGACGACGCCGAGCCGGTGCTGGTCGTCGACGACGCCGCCATGGCCCGGATCCTCGAGGGACCTGCGGTCGACCTGGCACCGGCCCCGCTCGCCCGGCCGATGCACTACACGTCGGGCACCACGGGTCGCGCCAAGGGAGTGTGGAGCGGGTTGCTCGACGAGTCCGAGGCGGTGGCACTGCTCACCGAGGAGGTCGAGCTCTGGCAGTTCGATGCCGACGACACCCATCTGGTCTGCTCGCCGCTGTACCACTCGGTGTCGATCCGCTGGTCGGGTGCCACCCTGTTGAGCGGCGGCACCGTGGTCCTGCAGGGTCCCTTCGACGCCGAACGGACCCTGCGCAACATCACCGAGCTGCGTCCCACGACGACGTTCATGGTGCCGGCCCATCTGCACCGGTGCTTCACCCAGCCCGACCTGCCGGACCTGGGCGGCTTCCGACTGGTCGCACACGCCGGTTCGCCGTGCCCGGAACCACTCAAGCGGGCCGCAGCCGACGCCTTCGGCGCAGACGTGCTCTGGGAATTCTACGGCTCCACCGAGGGCCAGTTCACCGCGTGCTCCACACCCGAGTGGCTGGAACGGCCCGGCACGGTCGGCCGGGCCCGACCCGGGCGTTCCCTGTCGACCGACGCCGACGGCACCGTGTGGTGCGAGGCCCCCGGCTACGCCCGGTTCGAGTACTGGCGCGACCCCGAGCGCACCACGTCTGCGTGGCGTCCCTCCACCAACCCGGCTGCGCACGGCGAGTTCACGGTGCGGGACCTCGGACGCCTCGACGACGACGGCTACCTATTCCTCGTCGGCCGTCGGGACGACCTGATCATCACCGGCGGCGTCAACGTCTACCCGGCCGAGGTCGAACGGGTGCTCGCCGACGTCCCCGGTCTCGTCGAGGTCGCCGTGTTCGGCGTCGACGACGAGCGCTGGGGTCAGCGGGTGTGCGCCGCTGTCGTCGGCGACGTCGACACGGAGGCCGTGAGCGACTTCGCCCGTGACCACCTCGCCCCGCACAAGCGACCCAAGGACGTCCGGCTGGTCGACGAGCTCCCGGTCACGGCGACGGGGAAGCTGCGGCGCAACGTGCTCGCCGATCAGCTGTTCGGCACCGGCACCTGACCGCCGGTCCGGTCGGCCCGCTCGGTCGCCGGTCCACGCCGGTCCGATCAGGCGTGGTCCCAGAGCATGCCGTGGTCGGTGCCGCCGAGGAGCCGCTGTGCGGGTGACTCCTTCTCGATGTGCCCGATGAGCCCCTGGTAGACGCCGTAGCCGACCAGCTCCTGCAGGCGCGGCTCGAACGTCGCCACCAGTGAGGGTTGCAGACCGAGCTGCTGGTTCTCCTGCTGGCGGACCCAGCCGGCGCAGTAGTTCACGGCGATCCCGACCCTGTCGGCGCTCGTTGCGTTCGCACCTCCGCCGTGCCACAGGCTCCCGTGCCAGACCAGCACGTCCCCGGCGTCCATCTCGGCGGCCACGGTGTCGTAGTCGCCGCCGAAGGTCGGCTTGCCCTGCGTGTGCGAAGCGGGCACCACCCGGGTCGCACCGTTGGCGTCGGTGAACGGGGTGAGCGCCCACATGGTGTTGCAGACCACCGGCGGGTGCGGGGGTGTGAGCGGGAACAGCTGGTCGTCGGCGTGGATCGGCTGGGCCGTCTCACCGGGTTGGATGCGCACCGAACTCAGGCTGGAGATCAGACAGCCGCGGTCCAGCACCCCCTCGACGACCGGCAGGACCCTCGGGTGCACGGGGAGCTGCTCCCAGAGTCGACCGTGACGGAGCAGGTTGTAGACGCGCAGGGTGGAGCGACCCTCGAATCCGTTGTCGGCAGGGCGGACGTCGAGCTCGGCCTCGAGCCGGGCCAGGTCCTCGAGCAACGTCGCGCACTCCGTGTCGTCCAGGACGCCACGCACGACGGTGCAGCCACGCTCGGTGATCCGGTCGAGGTGGATCTGCAGCTCATCGTCGGTGACGTCCACGTGTGCCTCCCCGTCCACTCGGCCCCTCGGCCACTCGGCCGCATGCGGCCGTTCCTCTGCGAGTCGCACGCCAACGCTACGCCCCATCACCACCTCCCCGCCCCACGCCCCAGGGCCCCGCGCCCCGCGCCCCGCGCCCCACCCCCCAGCCCGCCGAACTTGTACCGCTGGTTGCGGTGAGCAGCACCAGCGGTACGAGTTCGGGAAAGGTGGGGGTGGAACGTGCGACCGGGCCGACACGTAACCTGACCGCCGTGGCCGAGTGGACTCCCCAGGACCCGGGTCGCTCCGCACTGCGGCTCCGGCGCCGCACCAGGACGGCGATCGCGGTGCTGTGGTGCCTGGTCGGAGCCGCGGGCTGCGGCAGCGACGGACCGGCATCGGGGCAGTCCGCAGCGGGCGTCGTCACACCCTCCCAACTCGAATCGGCGCTCACCGACCTGCGCACCACCGAGGGCGCACCGTGGGGGGTGACCGTCCCCGGTCTCGCTGCCGCCGTGGTCACCACCGAGGACGACGACGTGATCACCGAGACCACGGCGGCCTCGGGCATCGCCGATCCGCCCGGCGTCACGCCGCTCACCAACCGGGACCGGTTCCACGTGGGCAGCGTCACCAAGACGTTCACCGCTGCGCTGATCATGCAGCTCGACCAGGACGGCGAACTCTCGCTCGACGACTCCATCAGCAACTGGGTCGACCATCCGAACGGTGACGCCATCACCGTGGAGATGCTGCTCGGACACACCAGTGGGATCCCCGAGTACCTCGAGCTCACGGACGACCCCGACGCCACGACGCCCGAGGAGGCGGTCGCTCTGGCCGCAGCGGCGCCGCAGCTCGCCGATCCGGCGGCGGCGTTCGCCTACACCAACACCAACTACCTGCTCCTGGGCCTGATCGCCGAGCAGGTCACCGGTTCGAGCTGGGAGGAGGAGGTGCGAACCCGGTTCATCGAACCGTTCGACCTGACCGAGACCTACGTGTGGACCGGCGAGCCGCGAGAACCGACCATCACCGGTTCCCGCATCGCCTGTGACGACCCGGGCGAGCCGCCGTGCGAGACGCCGTCCGACCTCCCGGAGGTCCCCGTCGCAGACAGCCCGTTCTGGACCAACTCCTGGGCGGCCGGGGCGATCGTGTCCACTCCGGGTGACCTCGCCCAGTGGATGCGCGCGCTCGTGGACGGCGACGTGGTCGACCGGGACCACGTCGACCTGATGACCACCCCCACGCCCGAGTCGCTCGAGTTCTTCGCCGAGCTGCCACCCGACGGCCCGCTCCAACTGGTCGGCATGGGTCTCGGTCTGGCGACCTACGAGATCGATGGCCTCGGCACCGGGTACGGGCACAACGGACAGGTTCCCGGGTTCGTCTCCAACGTCGCACACCTGCCCGACACCGGGCTGACCGTCGCGGTCACCTCGAACTTCGAGCAGCTGAACAACCTCGAGATCCTGGGCGAGGTCGCCGTGCGCGCCGTGCCGGGACCGACCTGATCGACCCTCCCGGACCGGACGCCACCCACGGCCGTCGAAACGGCCGCTGTGCGAATCACGTCTACCATGTCGTCCATGATGTTCGCACTCACCGGATGGGTCGAGGACGCCGTCGAGACCGGCGGGCCGCTCGTCCTCACGTTGGTGATGTTCATCGAGAACGTCTTCCCCCCCATCCCCTCGGAACTGGTCCTGCCCCTGGCGGGCTTCATGGTCGAACGAGGCGTGCTCAACCCAGTGGTCGCGCTCCTCGCCTCGACCCTCGGCTCGGTGCTCGGCGCGATCGTCCTCTACGAGGCGGGTCGATACGGAGGCCGGCCACTCGTCCTGCGGTACGGGCGCGTCCTCCGGGTCGACACCGACAAGCTCGACCGAGCCGACCGTTGGATGGACCGTCACGGTACGAAGGTCGTGCTCGTGGCCCGGATGATCCCCCTGGCCCGGAGCATCGTGTCGGTCCCGGCGGGCACCACGCAGATGGGCCGGGGACAGTTCCTGCTCTACACGACGATCGGCTCGCTCCTGTGGAACGGCGCGCTGATCGGTGCCGGGTGGGCGCTCGGTGCCGCCTACGAGCAGGCCGCCGACGTCGTCGGCACCCTCAGCATGGTCGCCGCAGCAGCCCTGGTCGTGGGACTACTGGTGCTCTGGTGGCGGGTGCAGCGCCGGCCGGGACGGGAGGTCCTCGAAACCGGGAACACGGTCGACCTGGACGACCCCGACGAGTCGTCCACCACCTGAGACCGGGCGCCGGAGCGAACGAGCGACCGCACCGGACCGACGACGGGTCAACCCCACTAGGGTCGGAGCGGACGGCCACGCCGAACAGTCGGACGAGGGGGTGACGTGTCGGACCGGATCCCGGGGACCATCAGTCGTCGCAGGTTGCTCACCTGGTCCGGCACTGCGGGCATGCTGGCGGTGTCTGCGGCGGTCACCCAGGCCTGCGCACCCCCGACCGTCCCCGGTTCGACGACGACCAGCACGCCGGGGACCACCAGCACGACCCTGCCCCCGGTGCTCGACCCGAACGGCCTGCTGCTGTTCCCCGGATTCTCGAGCCGGATCATCGCCCGGGGGTCGGAGCAGGTCGCCGGCACCGGCCACACCTTCCGGTGGCACCCCGACGGTGCGGCGACGTTCCCGGATCCGGCGGTGCCCGGCGGCTGGTACCTGACGGTCAACCACGAGACGACCTCGGGCGGGGTGACCAGCATCCGCTTCGCCCCGGACGGCTCGATCGTCGACGCGGGTTCGATCTGCTCGGGCACCGTGTACAACTGCGCCGGGGGCGCCACCCCGTGGGGCACCTGGCTGTCGTGCGAGGAGTTCGACACCGGTCGGGTGTGGGAGTGCGACCCGACGGGCTCTGCACCCGCCGTCGCCCACGACCTCATGGGTCGGTTCAGCCACGAGGCCGCCGCAGTGGCCGCCGACGGGCGCGTCTACCTGACCGAGGACAAGTGGAGCGGGGGCTTCTACCGGTTCACTCCCGACACGCCCGGTGACCTGTCATCCGGTGTGCTCGAGGTCGCAACGGGGCCGTCTCCGACGGGGCCAGTCACCTGGCAGCCGGTCCCCGATCCGCTGGCGACCACCGTTCCGACACGGAGCCAGGTCCCGTCGACCATCGGGTTCGACGGCGGTGAGGGCATCGACACGTCGGGCAGTGACGTCTGGTTCACCACCAAGTACGACAAGCGGGTGTGGCACCACGACATCACCGCCCAGACGATCGACCTGCGCTACCAGGGAGGGGCGGGCGTGTTGGACGGTCTGGACAACCTGTACGTGGACCAGGCCTCGCAGACGCTGTTCATCGCCGAGGACGACGGCAACCAGGAGCTCGTCGTGATCCGACCCGGTGACACCGTCGAGGCCGTGATCCGGGTGCCCGACCAACCCGACAGCGAGATCACCGGACCCTGCTTCAGTCCCGACGGTCAGCGGCTCTACTTCAGCTCGCAGCGTGCACCGGTCGGAGCGTCGGCCGTTCCGGCCGGAGTCACCTACGAGGTCGTAGGTCCGTGGGACGAGTACCTGGGCCGGTCCTGACTCGGATGGGCGCATCCCGCCACACCGGAGCAGTGCCACGACGACACCGAGCCGAACCGGACCGACCGAGCGCCCGAACGGCTGGTCACACCAGGTGGTGACGGGCGGTGCCGGCAGCGCCGGCGAGGACGCCGCCAACGGCGGGGACGGCACGACAGCACCGGCCGACCTGATCCGGGTCGTCGCCCGGCTGGTCCTCGGGGTCGCGCTCCTGGTCGCCGGTGTCGGCCACCTCACCACGCAGCGAACCGAGTTCCGGGCGCAGGTCCCGTCGTGGTTCCCGGTGGAGCCCGACCTGGTCGTGGTGGTGTCCGGTGTGGTCGAGATCCTGCTCGGTGGTGCGCTGATCCTCGCCGGTCGGTGGGCCCCACAGGTCGGTGTGCTCGTCGCAGTGTTCTTCGTCGTGATCTTCCCGGGCAACATCGCGCAGTACGTCGAACGACGCGACGCGTTCGGACTGGACTCCGACACGACGCGACTCGTCCGGCTCGCCTTCCAACCGGTGCTGATCCTCTGGGCGCTCTGGTCGAGCGGCGCCTGGGGTTGGCTCCGGGCGAGGTACCGCGAGCGTCGCTCCATCGACGATCCCGGGCCATCGTCGACAGCGTGAACGACCCACGTCCGGCGCGCTCGCTGGGCGCTACATTCAGACAGTGAGCCTGGTCGAGCTGTCCCTGCAGTCGTTCGCCTCGATCGTGGTCCTCGTGGACCCGATCACCCGGGGCGTCTTCTTCCGGACACTCACCGCCGACGAGCCGGAGCGGCGCCCGGAATTCGTCCGGACGCTGATGGTCACCGTGGCCGTGCTGCTCGGCGGTGCCGCCGTGATCGGCAAGCCGCTCCTCGACGTCCTGGGAATCAACCTGGGCGCGTTCGGCGTCGCCGGCGGAATCATCCTCGGGCTGATGGGCCTCGAGATGCTGCTCGGCGGTGAGGCGAGCCGGGCGCAGGGTGGGGCCGAGGCGCACGAGGAACCGCAGCCGATCAGCGCCGAGGACTCGATCGTCGTCCCGTACGCCACGCCGTTCATGGCCGGCCCGGGTGCCATCGCCACCGTCATCACGCTCGCCAACAGCACCGGGGACAGCTGGGACGGCACCTGGGCGACCCTGATCGCCCTGGCCGTGGTCGTCCTGTTGATCCCGGTGGGCCACCTCTGGCTCGTGAACCGCATGAACTTCAGCGAACGGACCGTCGCGCTGATCACCCGGTTCGGCGGACTGATCGTCACGACGATCGGCGTCCAGCTGGTGCTGAACGGGATCCGCGCCTTCTACAACACCTGAGCTCACCCCCACCCCCTTCCCCTCACCTCCACGCCCCCGCGCCCAGATCCCGCCACGCCCCAGCTCCCCCCACCCGATCTCGTACGCCTGGTGCGTCTGAGCGCAACCAGCGGTACAAGTTCGGAGAGGGTGGGGGTTGCGGGGGTGAGGGGCCGGCGGGGGGGTTCAGGAGCAGGGTGGGTGGTGCCGATGGTGCAGGGGTGCACTGCGACACCACCGACCACCCGACCACTGGACGGACCGTGTCCCGGTCGGTGCATCGAGCATCCTCGGTCCGACGACTGGCACTCGCCGTCGCAGCGACCGCGGCGCTGACGTCTGCGTGCATGCCCGAGCCCCCGCCTCCGGCCGTTCAGCCCGCACCGACCACCACACCGATCTCCGCCCCGCCGGTCACGGCACCGTCGACCACTGCGCCGACCTCGGCACCACCGACCTCGACACCATCGACGACGGCACCCCCGGCGGGGCCGCAGCCGACGACCACACTCCCCAGCAGTCCGACGACGACCGCACCACCGGGTGGTGCCGGGGCGTCACCACGGTTCCAGGTCACGACCGCCGCCCTGGGCGAACTCTGGGTCGATCCGGTCGGCGGGTCCGACGGAGCTGCGGGGACCAACAGGGGTACGGCGCTGCGCACCCTCGCCGAGGCGTGGCGGCGGGTGCCCGCCTCGCAGTCCCTGACCACCGGGGTCCGGATCCAGATCACGACCGGTGACCTGAGCGAATCGGCGATCCCCAACTACCTGGAGCACCGCTGGGGGACCGCCTCAGCGCCGATCGTGTTCAACTCGGCTGACGGGCCCGGCCGCGCCCGGTTGCTCGGCGACCTCAACGTGTTCGACACCCGCCACCTCTACCTGACCGGGATCACCATCGACTCGCCCGGCGACTCGTTCCACTGCGAGCGGTGCGACCACCTGCTGCTCCGGAGGGTCACCATGGATTCGAACGGAGGGTGGGAGACGGTCAAGGTCAACCAGTCCTCCAACGTGTTCATCGAGGACTCGGTCCTGACCGGTGCCGGCGACAACGTCGTGGACTTCGTCGCCGTCCACACCGGCCACATCGTCGGCAGCGACATCTCCGATGCCGGCGACTGGTGCGCCTACGCCAAGGGTGGGAGTTCCCGGATCGTCGTCGACAGCAACGTGTTCCACGACTGCGGCAACGGCGGGTTCACCGCCGGCCAGGGCACGGGGTTCGAGTTCATGACCGCACCGTGGCTGCGTCACGAGGCGTACGACGTCGTGGTCACCAACAACGTGGTGCACCACACGCAGGGAGCTGCACTCGGTGTCAACGGTGCCGCCGGCGTGCTGATCGCCCACAACACCGCGTGGACGGTCGGCTCACGGAGCCACGCGATCGAGGTCTACCTGGGCGGTCGGTCCTGCGACGGCGACGTCGCCGGCTGCACGGCCAACCGCACCCTCGGCGGCTGGGGGGGCCGCCGGACTCGACGGACAGTGGATCCCGAACGACACCGTGTCGATCCTCAACAACCTGGTGGTCAACCCCGTCGGCGCATCCAGTCCCTGGGGGCAGGTCGCCGTCCAGGGTGTGGCGGACGCCCCGTCGGCCAGCGGCGTGCCGACCGGCCGCCGGGCTGATGATGGACTTCGGATCGCCGGCAACGCGTTCGCCAACGGGTCCAACTCGATGTCCATCATCGACGGCCCCGGCTGCGACCGGCCGTCCTGCAACGCCGCACTCCTGGCGTCCACCAACCTGTTCATCGATCCGACGGGACTGCTCACCGCGCCGGCGACCGGTGACTGGCGACCGTCCCGGACGGTGGGTGGCACGGTGCCGGTCGTGGCCACCTGGACCGAGCGGGAGGCGGGCACCGGGGTCTGGTCACCGCCGAGCACCTGGAGTCGAACCCGGACGGGGACCCTGCGATCGGGTGGCCAACCGGGCGCGGACTGATCGGGTCAGATTCCCAGGCGGGCCCGCACGATGCGCACCGCCTGTCGGGCGAACGCATCCCGCCGGGCCCGATCGACGACTCCACGGAGCAGCACGTCGACCGGATCGATGAGCGTCAGCGTTCCCTCGCTGACCAACGCCGCCTCACCGGGCGACAGATCGATGGAACGACCGGCCAGTGGTGTCAGGTCACCACAGCCCGGCAGGGCGACGACGGTCGCACCGCGCAGGACGTCCATCGACAGCGGCATCGCCGACAGGTTGGGGAACCCGACCACGTCGAGTCGGTCGGACCGCCGGCTCAACCACTCGGCCGCCCGGCAGGTCGCACCCATCGAGTCCCACAGGACGACCGCTCCCGCGGCGGCCAGATCGAGGGCGGCGTGGACCGGGGCGGTCGCACCCGGCTGGAGCAGCACGGCGTTGGTCTGCAGTCGTTCCGGATGGAGCTCGAGTTCACGAACCACCGGATCCCGGGGAATCGGCGTGCTGAACGTGACCCGGAGCGAGAGGCCGGTGGTACTCGACCCCGACATGCCGCTCAGCGCTCGAAGTCGATCCACGATGCGCAACAGACCGGCCCGTGCGGCCACGACGATCAGCTGCTCGATCCGGTTGTCGTCCAGGTTGTCGAGCACGACCGACGCCGGCAGCGGGAGCCCGCGCTCGAGCAGCAGCGCGTGGATGAGCGCCGGCAGGTACAGACGGGGCTGTTCCTCCCACCACCGATCCCGATCCATCGGCGTGAGCGCCGACCAGCGATCGACGATCGCCTCGAGCTCCTTGGTCACCTGATCGTGGTCGGTCCGACGTCCATCCATCCGGACCCGGATGTGCCGCATCGACGCGTGCTCGGCGAACACCGACGAACCGGACGGCTCGTTCAGGATGACCGGACGGGCCCCCCGGGCAACGGTCAGCGCTGCGAGGTGCGGGCCCGGGACCTCGTGCTCGGTGACCCGGACCGTCGGCTGCCGTTCGATACCCAGCTCGATCGCATCGAAGAACGACCGTCGGGCGGCGGCATCGCCGATCACCAGCACCAGCCCGGTCGCCGGGATGTCGCCCCGCTCGTTGGCGCCGATGATCGTGCCCCGCGCAGCGAGTTCGGCGAACGGCTCGGCGACTGCGAACCACAGGTCGACACCCGTGACGTCGGTACCCGGCACCTCGCCCGCCAGACAACGGCGGGCGAGTTCCTGTGCCGCCGAGGTCAGCAGCTCGAGCGGGTCCTCGATCCGGTTCCGGACCGACGCCGGGACCAGATCGGCGTCGGCGTCCAGCAGCGCAGCTGCCTGCTCGCACCAGAGGGTGCCCGAGGTGGTGATCCCGTCGAACAGCGACGACGTCGTCTCGACGGCGTGGACCACCGCCTCCCGGAGTGACTCAGCGACGGACGCCCACCGGGGCGTCAACGGGCTCCACTCCACCGGGGTGGTGCGCAGCCGCTCGGCGATCCACTCACGCTCGTGGTTCCGACGGGGGGCGTCACCCATCGAGAGTCCGTCGAGTTCGTCGAGCAGACGTCGGGCGCCCGCCCGCAGCGACCACCGGTCGTCGTCGGGACACAGGTCGGCCAGTGGGTCGTCTCCCCGGGCGACCGCCCGCAGCCGGGCCAGGAGCGTGTCGTGCCCGTGGCTCCACGATGCCGGCGGGTCGATCAGGTCCTCGAGACCCGACCACGGGTCGATCGACACGAGCGCGCGGTCGAGGTCCGCGGACTGCACACGACCGAACAGGTCCAGAGCCGAGCCGGAGTCCACGTCATCGGGGTCGAAGTCGAGCACCTCCTCGTCGGACTCGAAGTATCCGTCATCGAGGGCATCGAGCTCGTGGTCGATGTCCGGGGCCGGGTCCATCGAGCCCCGGCGTCGCCGACGCCGTCGCCGGGGCAGCTCGGACGGCAGGGCATCCGGGTCCGGGAACGGCTCGGGGAACGACGGCAGCTTCCGGAACGTCGCACCGGGCAGCAGTCGGTCGGCCTCGGAGGCGACCTCGTGCGCCCGGTCCATCACCAGCTCGGCCGCAGCCCTCACCGGTGCACCGATGTCGAGTTCGGCGCACCGACAGTGCGTGGTGCTGCACCACGGTCGCACCTCCACGAGCCACGGCCCGGCGGCGACCACGTCGACCAGGTGCCGGTTACCGAGGATGAACATCCGGAACATGCGGATCTCGCAGTCCCCGATGCCGTCGAGGACCTCCCGGAGATCCATCCGGTGGATCTCGAGCTGCTCGAGCGGAGCGTCCGGGTCACCGGGGTCGGAGACCCAGATGTAGAAGATCCCGGTTTCCGCCCCGTACCGGTTCGTGAGCGATCCGAGAATTCGCTTCGGGATGACGGCCACGCTGCTGCCCCCTCGTTCGATTGCGCCGTTGCGATCGGCTCCGAGTGTGCGCGCAGATCGGCGGGCGATGCTCGGCAGAGCGGCGAATTTCTCGTGATTTCTCGCGCGCGATCGTCGCCCCCCTCACCACGTCGACCCTCCGTGCAGGATCCGCTCACGCGTCGTGGCCGACAGCTGCGCCGGTAGCATGCGCCAGGGCCGCGTAGGCCCGACGTGGCCGTGGCCGGATCAGGCCACGGATCGATGCGACGGCCGATCGGGAGCAGCGTGACGGGGGAGAGCACCACCGACCGTTCGCCACCGGCGCGGGGTCCGGGCGGATTCGACGCACTCGTCCGGGACTTCCCACCCACCTACTTCGCAGCGACCATGTCGCTGGGCGCCGCAGCCGTCGGCGCCGAACAGCTCGGACTCACCGTGCTCGCGACGTCGCTCGCCGTGCTGGCAGTCGTCACGCTGGTCCTCACGAGCGCCGTGCTGTCCATCCGGGTGATCAGGTACCCCCGGCGGGTCGTCGACGACCTGCAGCACCACGCGACGGCGTTCACGATCCTGACCACCGTCGCCGCGTTCAACATCGTGGGCGGCGCCGCGATCGTCGTGCTCGACCGTGTGGAACTCGGCTGGGTCTGCTGGACGATCGGCCTGGTGATGTGGCCACCGCTGCTCTACTCGAGCGTGCTGAGCACGATCATCGAGCATCCGAAGCCGCCGCTGGCGAGGGGCAT
>CAINRS010000148.1 GCA_903852755.1 uncultured Actinomycetes bacterium
ACTCTTTCCCTACACGACGCTCTTCCGATCTCTCCTCTTCACCGCCTACTTCACGTCGGGGGCCGACGTGTCCGACCACGCGACGCTGGTCGGACTCGCCGACGCCGCCGGCCTGGACCCGCAGGCGGCGAGCGACGTGCTCGCCGGTGACGACTGGAGCGAACCGGTCCTCGCCGACCGTGCCGCCGCCGAGCGTCTCGACGTGTCCGGGGTCCCGACGTTCGTGGTCGACGGCGGCGCCGTGATCCCGGGGGCCCAGGACGTCGCGACACTGGTCCGGTTCCTCGGCCGACTGGCGGCCCGGAACACCGGCTGACCCGGGTGACCCCGCCGGTCGCGGCAGCTCAGTCCCGATCGAACAGGGCGTCGACGAACTCCGCGGCGTCGAACTCCACCAGGTCGGCGGCGCCCTCGCCGAGCCCGACGAGCTTGACGGGGATCCCGAGCTCGGACCGGATCGCCACCACGATCCCGCCCTTGGCGGAGCCGTCGAGCTTGGTGAGCACCACACCGGTGACCTCGGTCGCCTCGGTGAACTGCCGGGCCTGTTGCAGGCCGTTCTGGCCGGTGGTGGCGTCGAGGACGAGCAGGACCTCGGTCACGGTCCCGTCACCCTTGTCCGCCACGCGTCGCACCTTGGCCAGCTCGTCCATCAGGTTGGACTTGGTGTGCAGCCTCCCGGCGGTGTCGGCCAGGACGACGTCCGCCCCCCGCGCCGAGGCCGAGGCGATGGCGTCGTAGATGATCGCCGAGGGGTCCCCGCCCTCCTCACCCCGCACCAGGTGTGCACCACAGCGGTCGGCCCAGGTCTCGAGTTGCTCGGCGGCAGCCGCACGGAACGTGTCGCCCGCAGCCATCACCACGGTCGAACCCTCGTCAGCGAGGCGTCGGCCGACCTTGCCGATGGTCGTCGTCTTGCCGACGCCGTTGACCCCGACGAAGAGCCAGACGGTCGGCGCCACCTCGGCCCGTTGCAGCGTGACCGGACCAGCGAGGCGGGACTTCATCTCGTCCTTGACCGCCTCGACGAGCTCCTCGGGGGTGGTGATGCCCCGTTCCCGCACCGTCGCCCGGACGGCGTCGAGCAGCTCGCTGGTGGGACCGGCGCCGACGTCGGCGAGCAGGAGCGCCTCGGTGAGCTCGTCCCACGTCGTCTCGTCGATCGTCGACCGAGCCAGAATCGACCCGACGTAACCGCTCACCGCTCCCCGCGCCCGGGCGAGGCGCTCCCGGAACGTCGGTCGCACCAGCTCCTCGAGCGCAGCGTGGTCCGCCTCCCACTCGGCCTCGGCCGCCTCGGCGGCGGCGATGTTCGCCGCCTCCTCCTCCTCGGTGAGCGGCGGGCCGACGATCTCGACCGTGGTCCCCAGCACGGGTCCGGCCGTCTCGGTCACCTGGACCTCGGGCTCGGCCAGGTCCTCGGGGCCGGTCTGCTCACCCTGCAGCTCACGGGGTTCGACCGCGGTGGCGAGCGGATCCTCGGACACCTCGACGGGGAGCTCGAGGTCGACGACGTCGGACTCGATCGACCGGCGACGACCGACGAGCACGACCGAGGCAACGACGACCAGGACGAGGACGGCCAACGGGATGATGACGAGCAGGATCTCCATGACGGGTCCGAGACTACCGGCCGACGTTGCAGGGCCCTGCGGGCCGGTGTCGGCCGACGTTGCCGGGCCCTGCGGCCGGTGTCGGCCGACGTTGCAGGGCCCGGCCCCCCACCGGGCGGCGCCGGGGGGCATCCTGAAGGCCGGATCAGCCCCACAGGTCCGCTGCACCGCAGGTGTCGGTGCCTGCGCCTACCGTGTGGCGGCCAGAACGCACCGGCGGCTCCCCGTCGGTCAGAACCGAGCGCACCGGCCGCTGCAGCGGCGGGGAGACGGAGGGACCGGTGGACGAACCGATCGACACGGCGACGGCGGCGGCGACCGTGCAGCGGCTGCTGTTCGAGATGCGCAAGGTCATCGTCGGCCAGGACCGCGGCATCGAGCGCATGATCGCCTGCCTGCTCGCCAACGGTCACTGCCTCCTGGAGTCGGTGCCGGGGCTCGCCAAGACCCTGTCGGTCGAGACGCTCGCCACCGCCAGCGGTGGGACGTTCTCCCGCATCCAGTTCACGCCCGACCTGCTGCCCGCCGACGTGGTCGGCACCCGCATCTACCGGGGATCCACCGAGTCCTTCGACGTCGAGCTCGGCCCGGTGTTCGCCAACTTCGTGCTCGCCGACGAGATCAACCGGGCCCCGGCCAAGGTGCAGTCGGCCCTGCTCGAGGCCATGGCGGAGCGGCACGTCACGATCGGTGGGATCCGCCACGACCTCGACAGTCCGTTCCTGGTGCTCGCGACGCAGAACCCGATCGAGTCCGAGGGCGTCTACCCACTGCCCGAGGCCCAGCGGGACCGCTTCCTCATGAAGGTCGTGCTGGACTACCCCTCCCCGGTGGAGGAGGTCGAGATCGTCCAGCGCATGGGCACCGCTCCCCCGCGGGCCGAGCAGGTGCTCGACCTGGCCCAGATCCAGGCGCTGCAGGGCGCTGCGGAGTCCGTGTTCGTGGACCGCGGTGTGCTCGAGTACGCGGTCAACCTGGTGCTGTGCACCCGGACGCCCGAGAACTTCGGCCTCTCCGAGCTCCGGACCTTCGTCGAGCTCGGGGCGAGTCCCCGGGCCTCGATCGGGCTGATCCGGGCGGGCCGGGCCCTGGCACTGGTGCGCGGCCGCGCCTACCTGACCCCCCAGGACGTGTTCGACGTGGCCCCCGAGATCCTGCGGCACCGGATCCTGCTGTCGTACGAGGCGCTCGCCCAGGACGTCGACGTCGAGCAGGTGCTCACCCGGATCCTCTCGACCGTGCCGGCGCCGCGGGTGGGTGAGCCGGCCGAGGTGGTGGCGGTCTCCCAGGCGGCCTGGTCCGCCGGCCCGAGCCCCGCGGCCACCGGCGACGGAGCGGCCTGGGGGACCCCGACACCGTGAGCGGACTCTCCGACACCCTGGGGCTCGTCGGCGACCGACCGGCCGAGGAGGTGCTCCGGCGCCTGACCCTGGACGTGACGCGGCGTCTCGACGGCATGCTCCACGGCGACTTCGAGGGCATCGTTCCCGGCCGGGGCAGCGAACTCGGGGAGACCCGCACGTACACCCCGGGCGACGACGTCCGGCGGATTGACTGGAACGTGACCGCCCGCATGCAGTCACCGCACATCCGCGAGACCATCGCCGACCGGGAGCTCGAGACCTGGATCCTGGTGGACCGGTCGTCGAGCCTCGACTTCGGCACCGTGCAGTGCGAGAAGCGCGACCTCGCCCTGGCGGCCGCGGCCGGGGTCGGACTCATGACCGCCCGGGGCGGCAACCGCGTCGGCGCCATGATCCTCCGGGGGGACCAGACCGAGACGGTGCCGCCACGACAGGGTCGCAAGCACCTGTTGGGGCTGCTCTCGAGGATCCAGCACACGCCCCGTGCCGACGAGTCGGGCCCCGCCGCGCTCGACATCGCGCTCCGGCGGCTCGGCGCGATGGCGCCACGTCGCGGGCTCGTCGTGGTCATCTCCGACTTCTCGGGCCACCCGGACGCCTGGCGGACGGCCCTCGGGACGGTCGCGGTCCGTCACAGCGTGCTGTGCGTGTCCCTCGTCGACCCGCGGGAGCTCGAACTGCCCCC
Organism: uncultured Actinomycetes bacterium; assembly: GCA_903852755.1. Taxonomy (GTDB): domain Bacteria; phylum Actinomycetota; class Acidimicrobiia; order Acidimicrobiales; family Microtrichaceae; genus SXMI01. The sequence continues at coordinate 3,663 of CAINRS010000148.1, forward strand.
GGTCGGTCTCGTGGAGTTCCTCGACCCGACGACCGGGGCCACCCGCGAGGTCAACACCGACGATGCGCGCGTGCGCGCCCGGTTCGCCCAACTCGCCGCCGATCACCAGGCCGCAGTGGCCCGTGCCGCCCGGGGGGCCGGTGCCGACCACCTCGTCCTGCGGACCGACGGTGACTGGTTGATGGAGCTCGCCCGGCACGTCGGCGAGCGGCGCCGGCGCGCCGAGGCCGTCGCAGTCAGGAGCCCCCGATGACCGACTGGTTCAGCGAGCCGAACAGGCTCTGGCTCTTCGTGATCGTGGTCGCCCTCGTCGCCCTGTACGTGGTCGTCCAGTTCACCCGACCCCGCTACACCGTCCGGTTCACGAGCCTCGACCTGCTGGACCAGGTGGCTCCCCGTCGTCCGGGGTGGCGTCGCCACCTGGTCGCCGCCGCCTTCGTGCTGGCGCTCGCCAGCCTGGTGGTGGCGTTCGCCCAGCCGGTGGCGGTCGAGCGGATCCCCCGGGAGCGCACCACCATCGTGCTCGCCATCGACACGTCGTTGTCGATGGCGGCGACCGACGTCGCCCCGAACCGGCTCGACGCCGCCCAGACGGCCGCCAAGGAGTTCATCGACCAGCTGCCCGAGAACCTCAACGTCGGACTGGTCGGGTTCGCCGGCAGTGCCCAGCTGCTCGTGCCGCCGACCCAGGACCACGAGCAGGTGAAGTTCGCCATCGACAACCTGGAGCTCCAGAAGTCGACGGCCATCGGCGACGCCGTCCGGCTGTCGCTCGACGTGGTGCAGAACCAGTCGATCGGCGTCGAGGACGGCGGGGTGCCCGACGCCGCCGTGGTGCTCATCTCCGACGGCGAGACGACCGTCGGACTGCCCACGGCCGATGCGATCCCGCTGGCCAACCAGGCGGGTGTGGCGATCACGACCATCGCCTACGGCACACCGGACGGCGAGATCACCGTCGACCAGGACGGCAACGGGGTCGGCCAGCGCACCAAGGTTCCGGTCAACGTCGAGGAGCTCCGCTCGCTCGCCGAGGGCACCGGAGGGACCGCCTACACCGCAGAGTCGGCGACCGACCTGCAGTCGGTGTACTCCGAGCTCGGATCGACGGTCGGCTACGACGAGGAGGAGACCGACGTGTCGTACCGGTTCGTGGGCATCGGGCTGCTCCTGCTGCTCGTCGCCGGTGGCCTGTCGCTCCGCTGGTTCTCCCGTCTGCCCTGAGCGATCGGCCACTCCGACCGGACCGCCCGGGCATCCGACCGGTCGAGCCGCGCCCTACTCCAGGACCGAGGCCGCCCGCTCCGAGACGACCTTCGTCGAACCCCCCGGCTCCATGGTCACGCCGTAGAGGACGTCTGCGGCCTCCATCGTGCGCTTCTGGTGGCTCACGATGATGAGCTGGGCCGTGTCACGGAACTCGGCGATGAGGTCGAGGAACCGGTGCAGGTTCACGTCGTCGAGGGCGGCCTCGACCTCGTCCATCACGTAGAACGGCGACGGCCGGGACCTGAACACCGCGAACAGGTACGCGAGCGCGGTCAGCGACCGTTCACCACCGGACAGCAGCGAGAGCTTCCTCACGTTCTTGCCGGACGGCCGGGCCTCGAGCTCGATACCGGTGGACAGCAGGTCGTCGGGTGTCGTCAGGCTCAGTCGGCCCTGTCCGCCCGGGAACAGCGTCTCGAACAGTTTCGTGAAGTTCTCGCTGACATCGGCGTAGGCAGCGGCGAACACCGACACGATCTCCTCGTCGATGGCCCGGATCACCTTGGACAATTCCCGTCGCGACTGTCGGATGTCGTCGAGCTGCTGCGTGTAGAGCTCGTGGCGCTCGCTCAACTCCGTGAACTCGGCCAGTGCGAGCGGGTTGATCGGCCCCATGATCCGCAGCTCGCGCTCGAGTTCGCGGATGCGGGCCGGGGCGGTCGTGCCCTCGGCGAGCGGTGGGCACTCGGCGGCGGTCGCCTCGTCGGGGCCGCAGTCGTGGTCGAGCCGCAGGGTCTCGGTCAGGGTCTCGAGACGGAGGCGGGTCTCGGTGTCGGCGAGCTCGGCCTGCTGCAGCTCCGATCGCGCGGCTTCGAGGGCCGACTCGTCGGCGGCCCGCTGGGTCCGCAGGCCCTCGAGCAGCTCCGTTGCCGACCGGGCCGCCTCGGACTGGACCCGCCGCTCCTCCCGCAACGCCCCGAGGTGGCGGACCACGACCCGCTGGAGGTCGTCGACGACCGTCGAGAGCCGCTGCAGGGCGTCGCGTCGCGCCTCGAGCTCGACCCGTCGGCCGACCGCCTCGACGTTGCGCTCCTCGAGCCGACCGAGCCGTTCGGCGACCTGGGCGCGCCGCTCCTCGACGTACCGCCGCCGCTCCTCGAGCGCAGCGGCCCGGACCTCGAGGTCGGTCCGGCGGGCGGCGACCGTCGACGCTGCCGCCTCGAGCTCGTCCCGGGCGGTCGTCAACCGCCTCGCCTGGGCGTCGACGGCCTGTTCGGCGGCCTCGACCTCGGGGAGCCGGAGCTCGAGCTCCGCGAGTCGCGCCGACTCCCCGGCGACGCGCTCGGTCAGCTCGGCGAGGTGGCCGGCGAGCGGCTCGAGCTCGCCGACCAGTTCGGTCCGGTCCTGTTCGATCCGTTGGATGCGCTCGGCGAGCTCCCGTTCCATCGACGCGGACGAGTCGACGGCCCGATCGGCCGCCGAGAGCTCGGCGCGGGTCCGCTCGACGAGCGTCCGGGCCTCGGACCGCCGCTGCCGGGCGGCATCCCGAGCGGCCAGGGTGGCGTCGACCCGCGATCGCGCCTCGTCGAGCGCCGCACCCGTCGCCCCCGAACCTGCCGCACGGAGCCGCCAGCCCGTCGAGCCGTAGCGGCCTCCCGACTCGGTCACCACCACGGCACCGGGATCGCGCAACGATGCGTCGACCGCTGCCTCCCAGTCCCCGCGGACCAGGACCGCCCGCTCGAGCAGGACGTCGAGCAGCGCAGCGACGCCGGCGGCCGACGCCCCGGCACGCGCCGAGGGGCGCACGTGGTCGCGCACCGGCTCCCCGACGCTCGGGCGCGGTCCGCGCGCACCGGCGGGGGCGAGTGCCAGCACGGCACCGGCGTGGTCACCGTCCACGAGCGACCGCAGGCCCCGCCGGGCAGCCGAGACGTCGGACACCACGACGGCCCCGAGCGCCTCGCTCGCCGCCGCCTCGAACGGCTCCACCCAGCCGTCGTCGACCTCGACGAGTTCGGCGAGCGTGCCCAACGTCCCGTCGAGTGCGGCCAGCGTCGTCGCGCCCGAACGGTCGCGGGCCTCGTCGAGCGCGAGGCTGAGCGCCTCGACCCGGGCCGTCCACGCCGAGTGGTCGACCTCCGCCCCGGTCGCCGCCGACTCGGCCTCGGCGAGTTCCTGCTCCGCGGCGTCGGCCGCCGACCGCGCCGCAGCTGCGGCGGCCCGGCGGGACGGCGCCGTCGCAGCCACCTCGGCCAGCGTCGCCTCGAGCTCCTCCCGCTCCTCGAGGAGTCGACCGACGCGCGACTCGATCGAGGCGCGCCGGGCCGTGAGCCGCTGCTCGTCGACGAGCGCCCGCTCCCCAGCGGTGCGCAACGCTGCGATCTCACCGCGCAGTGCGGCGCCCTCACCGGCGGGAACCACGATCCCGTCGCCCCACTCCTCCTCGAACGCCGTGCGCCGGTCGGCGAGCGCCGCCTCGTCGCGCAGCAGGTCGTCGGACTCACGCTCGAGCACCTGGCGGTCGGCGGCGATCTGGTCACCCTCGACCACCAGGGAGTCCCGCTCGGACTCGAGCGAGACGACGACTGCGGCGTCGACCGCCGCCTCGAGCTCCCGCTCGACACCTGCGGCGCGCTCCACCAGGAGCGCCGACACCCCGCGGCCCCGCTCCTCCAGCCGTTCGTAGCGGACGAGCGCATCGGAGAGGTCACGGCCCCCGAGGGCCGCCAGATCCGCCTCGGCGGTGACGATCCGGGCGTCGAGGTCGCCGAGACGGGCCCGGAGCCGGTCCCCGTCGCTCCGCAGTCGGAGCTGGCGCTCTGCGGACTGCTCGAGCACGCGGCGGAGCCGCTCGACCTCCCGACCGGCGACGAACAGACGCAGGCCGGTCAGCTCGGCCACCAGGTCGCCGTGACGACGGGCGGCCTCGGCCTGCCGTTCGAGCGGACGGAGCTGGCGGCGCACCTCCCGCAACAGGTCCTGCACCCTGGTCAGGTGGGCGTCGGTGTCGGTGAGCCGGCGCTGGGCCTTCTCCCGGCGCCGCCGGTACTTGAGGACCCCCGCCGCCTCCTCGATGATGAGGCGCCGGTCCTCGGGCCTCGAGTTCAACACGGCGTCGATGTTGCCCTGGGAGATGATCACGTGCTGCTGCCGGCCCACACCGGTGTCGGAGAGCAGGTCCGTGATGTCGAGCAGGCGGCACGGCACCCCGTTGATGGCGTACTCCGACTCACCCGAACGGAACAGGAGCCGGGAGATCGTCACCTCGGTGAAGTCGATCGGGAGCAGCCCAGCCGAGTTGTCGATGGTGATCGCGACCTCGGCTCGACCCAGTGCGGTACGGTTGCCCGACCCGGCGAAGATGACGTCGTCCATCTTCTGGGACCGGACCGCGGACGGCGCCTGCGCCCCGAGCACCCAGCCGATGGCGTCGACCACGTTGGACTTGCCGGACCCATTGGGGCCCACCACCACCGTCACGCCGGGTTCCAGCGTGATCGTCGCCGAGTCGGCGAACGACTTGAATCCCTTGATCTGGAGTGTCTTGAGGAACACCGTGCTCCCTCGCCCGGCGGGGGAACAGGTCGCCGCACGCTCCGTGCACCGCCCGACTCCCCAGCCGATCGTCTGTCCGTTGTCTCGTCCGTCCCGGATCACCCCTCCGGTGCGGCCCCACCGGGAGGAGCCGCACCTCGAACCGACGCCGCCCGGGCGTCCCGACCCGGCCTACACCTGCGTCTGCTCGCAGTAGTAGGTGTAGCCGCTCCCGTACCTCGTCTTGACGATGGGCCCCCGGGACCGCGGACTCATCTGCCCGTCCCGCTTGTAGACGGCCAGGTGCTCAGCGTAGGAACCCGGGGAGCCGTCGAGTCCGACCCAGCCGTCCGGCTCGAGCGACGTGCCGCCGTACTTGATGGCGTCGTGGATCGTCTCGACGACCGCCCGGTACAGCCGGCGGATCTCCTGGGTGTTCAGACCCGAGGCGATCCGGTCGTAGCGCAGCCCGGCGTGGAACAGGATCTCGTCGGAGTAGATCGGACCGATCCCCACCAGGAACGTCTGGTCGGTGAGCACCACCTTGAGGCGGTCGTCACGCCGGAGCAGCGCCTCACCGAAGGTGGTCCACGAGATCGGCTCGTCGGCCGGGTCGAGACCGAGGGAGGCGAACTCGGGGTGGCGTTCGTCGAGTTCACCGACCTCGAACAGCTCGACCGAACCCTGGCGCTTGGGATCCACCAGACGCAGCTGCGGACCCTGGGTGAACCCGACGACCATGGCCGTGCCCTTGGCGACCGGGTCCTTGGCGGCGTGACGTCGCAGACGGGTCAGGTCACCCAGCATCACCACGATCTCGTGGGTCCCGTCGACCCCGATGATGAGCGCCGTGCCGCGTCGCCGGACCCCGGTGAGCTTCGCTCCGGCGAGGGCGGTGGCGAACGCCTTCTTGGTCGGGTGCGCGACGAGACCGGCGCCCGGCACCTCGACCACCTTCACCTTCCGACCGCTCACCTCACGGTCGAGGTCCCGGCGCAGCAGTTCGATCTCGGGCAGTTCAGGCACGCGGGCCTCCGGTCGTGAAGTGGTCGACCGGTGTGGTCGATTCGGTCTCGCCGGGCGTGCCGCCCCCGGC
>CAINRS010000149.1 GCA_903852755.1 uncultured Actinomycetes bacterium
CGACTCCGGTGCCCGTGCGCTCGCCTACCTCAACCTGGCGGCGGCGGCGTCGCGGTCGGGTGAGGTCCTCCTCGCCGAGGAGGAGCTCGACGCTGCGATCGAACTGTTCGTCACGATCGGCGACGACCGCGGCCGGGCCGAGGCCCTCCGGCAGCGCGGGATGACCCGGTTGCTGCGCGGCGACCACCGGGCCGCCGAGGAGCCCATCGCGGCGGCACTCGAGGCGTTCCAGGCGGTCGGCGACCGGCGTGGTGAGGCGTGGTCGCTCCAGAACCTGGCGTGGATCGCCTTCACCGAGGGGCGGCTCGCCGAGGCCGAGCGGATCCTCGCCGCGTCACGCCAGGCCTTCGAGGAGGTGGGTGACTCCGGTGGACTCGCCTGGGTCGAGGGACTCCGGGCCTACCTGCTGCTCATCAGCGGCGATCTGGACGGTGCGGACGCGCTCTCGGCCAAGGTGCTCCGGGAGAGCGAGCGTCGCGGGGACCGCTACGGCGAGGGGATGATGCGCATCGTCCGGACCGGCGTGCAGCTGTGGCGCGGGCGGACCCACGCTGCGGTCGACGAGGCGGCGGTCGCCGTGGTGGCGCTCCGTTCGGCGGGCGACCCGGTGGGCCTGGAGCAGGCGCTGTCGGTCGCCGGACGGGCCGAGGTCATGTCGGGCAACGTCGAGCGGGGGCTCGACCTGCTCGCCGAGGCCCGGACGCAGAGCGCCGTCACCTCGACCGGGTTCGCCCGGACGGTGTCGCGCGCCACCGAGGTGCAACTGGGTCAGCCCGAACTCACGCTCGGCGAGCTGTCCGGGTCGAACGAGCTGCCGCAGTCCCCGGTCGGCGTGGACGAGACCGCCGGCGTCGTGGCGCTGGCGCTGGCCCAGTCCGGTCGGTTCGACGAGGCCGCCCGGGTCCTCGGTGTGGTGGACGGAATCGGGGCGTTGTCGGGCCGGTCGGCCTCGGCCGTGGCCGCCGTGGTCGTCGTCTGCGCAGCCACGGGGCGTCGGTCCGACGCGGAGACGGCGGCCGACGTGGTCGCCGCCGATCCGGCGGCGACCTACCTGGACCGGGTCACCGCCGACCTCGCGCTCGGGCTGGCCACTCCCGGAGCAGCCGGTGACGTCCTCCTCGAGCGGGCGCAGAGCGCCGCTGCGGGGACCGACGACGTCGTCGCAGCGGCGCTCGTCACCCTGGCGCTCGCCGTGCGTCGGGGCGGCGACGACGGTGAGAGCGACCGGCGGCTCGCCTCGCTCGGGATCACCGACACCCGGTGGCGCGACGTCTACCGGGCGATCACCGACCGGGCCTGAGCGGCTCAGCCCTGCGGCTGTGGCACCCACCGCAGGTACGGCTTGTCGGCGCGCCAGCCGTCCGGGTACCTCGTGGCGGCCTCCTCGTCGCTCACAGCGGGGACGATGATGACCTCGCCACCCTGCTGCCAGTCGGCCGGCGTGGCGACCTGGTGCCGAGCGGTCAGCTGGAGCGAGTCGACCACCCGCAGGATCTCGTCGAAGTTGCGCCCCGTCGAGGCCGGGTAGGTGAGGGTGAGCTTGACCTTGTTGTCGGGCCCGATCACGAACACCGACCGGACGGTGAGGGTGTCGCTGGCGTTCGGGTGGATCAGGTCGTAGAGGTCGGACACGGCGCGGTCGTGGTCGGCGATCAGGGGGAAGTTGACCGCCTGACCCTGGGTTTCGGCGATGTCGGTCGCCCAGTCGACGTGGGAGTCGACGGGGTCCACCGACAGCCCGATGACCTTGACCCCACGGGCGTCGAACTCGTCCTTGAGTTTGGCGACGGTGCCGAGTTCGGTGGTGCAGACCGGGGTGAAGTCCTTGGGGTGGGAGAAGAGGATCGCCCAGCTGTCGCCCTTCCAGTCGTGGAAGTCGATGGTCCCCTCGGTGGTCTCGGCGGTGAAGTTCGGGGCCTCGTCGCCCAGTCGGATGCTCACGTTCGCTCCTGGTGGTCGGGCAGCGGTCGCGCTGCGGTGAATTGTTGACCAAACTAGTCAGCAATAGGACTTCGGGCAACCCCCCTCGGAGCCTGC
>CAINRS010000150.1 GCA_903852755.1 uncultured Actinomycetes bacterium
CATCGAGCAGATGTCCCGGACGGGCCTGCCGCTGTCGGAGCTGCGTCGTCCGTTCGAGCGGTACTCGGGCTCGGGTGAGATCAACACCACCGTCCCGGACCCGCACGCCGTCATCGAGCACGTCGCCGGCCACTACGCGGGTGTGGACCAGGACCGTCTCGACGGCCTCACCGTCGACGCCGGCGACTGGTGGTTCAACCTGCGTCCCTCCAACACCGAGCCCCTCCTGAGGCTCAACGTGGAGGCCGCGGACCCGGAAGCGGTGGCGGCCCGGGTGGCCGAGGTCCAGTCGGTGATCGCCGAGGCCGGGTCCTGACGCTACGGTCCTGCACCGGAACCGTCCGTTCGATCCCAGGAGCCCCGCCGAGATGACCACCGACGACCGACTCGATCCGCGGCTGCTCGAGATCCTCGCCTGCCCCGAGGACAAGGGACCGCTGTGGTACTTCGCCGACGAGCGGATCCTCTACAACCCCCGACTCCGACGCTCCTACGAGGTCCGTGACGGGATCCCCGTGCTCCTGATCGACGAGGCGACGGCGGTCACCGACGCCGAGCACGACCGGCTGATGGCCGCGGCCGAGGCCGACGGCGTCGGCCCGACCTTCGAGGAGTGAGCCCCGTGTCGGAGCCCCTCCTCGACTCGCTCGACATGCTCGGCGCCGCGCTCGGTCTGGCCGAGCAGGTGGAGGCCGCCGCCGCCGGCGCGCGGGCCGTCGAGGGTCTGCCGTCCGGTGACGGGATCACCTCGGTGCTCGTGGCCGGTATGGGTGGGAGCGGGATCGGTGGTGACGCTGCGGCGGCGGTGCTGGTCGGGTCCTGCCCCGTGCCGATCGTGGTCTCGAAGCACGACGAGTGTCCGGCGTTCGTCGGGCCGGACACGCTGGTGTTCGCCAACTCGTTCTCGGGCAACACCGAGGAGACCCTCGCCGCCGTGTCGGCAGCCGCCGAGCGCGGCGCCCGGATCGTCGTCGTCGCCTCGGGAGGCCGCCTCGTGGAGCTGGCCCGCCGGATCGGCGCGCCGGTCGTCCCGGTCGACCCCGCCATCCCCATGCCCCGCGCCGGGATCGGTGCGGTCACCGTGCCGCTCCTCGTGGTGCTCGGACGTCTGGGGCTCGTCGACGGCGTGGACGCCATGGTCGACAGCGCCGTGGCCCAGCTGCGTCGGCGACGCGACGAGCTCGCCGAGGGCGGCGACGACGTCGCGTCCCGCCTGGCGCGTCGCATCGGCCGGACGATCCCGCTGGTCTACGGCGGCGGCCCGCTCGGCGAGGTCGCGGCGTGGCGCTGGAAGGGTCAGTTCAACGAGAACTGCAAGGTGCCCTCGTGGTGCAACCGGATCCCGGAGCTGACCCACAACGAGCTCTGCGGCTGGGCCCAGCACGGCGACGTGACCCGGCAGGTGTTCACCCTCGTGTTCCTCCGCCACGACCACGAGACGGGCAACATCCCGCGGCGATTCGAGTTCGTCGCCGAGGCCTGCGACGAGGTCGTGGCCGGCATCGAGACGGTGCAGGCCGAGGGGGACACGGCGTTCGCCCAGCTCCTCGACCTGGTCCTGCTGGGCGACCTGGTCACCCTCCGGATGGCGTTCGCCGAGGGCGTGGACCCCGGTCCGGTCGACATCCTCGACCAGCTGAAGCACCGCCTCAGCCGGAGCTGAGGCGGCCGCTGCCCACGCCGGCTCGTCGTCGCTCGGTGGGCCTCAGCCCCCGCAGCCGGCCTCGAGCACGGCCGGGTCGATCCCGGCGCTCGCCGAGCCACACGGGTCCTGGGCCGGGGCGTACCACGCACCCTGCTGGGCCTTGAGGATGAACCTCGACCCGTTGTCGAGCGAACCTCCTGCCCAACCGGCGGCGCACACGAACCGGGTGATCTTCTCGCCCTCGGCCGGGAGCCCCTTCGACAGCGCGGTGGCAGTGCACGGAGCGTCGTTGGGTGCAGCGGTCGTCGTCGTGGCGGGCTTGGTGGTGGTCGTCGTCGTGGCCGAGCAGACCTGCTTCCCGGCCGACACGGCCGACTTGAGGGCCGCCTCGGTCTTGGGGCCGAGCTCCCCGTCGGCGGAGAGCCCCTCGGCCCGCTGGAACTCGAGGATCGCCTCGTCCGACGCCGGTCCGAGGATCCCGTCGATGGCTCCCCGGTAGCAGCCGACCTGCTGGAGCTCCCGCTGGATCTGCTCGTCGAACACCTTGGTGGCCTCGTCGGTGTTCGGCGGCACCGTGGTGCTCGCCGTCGAGGCCGTCGTCGTCGTCCCGTCGGATCCGCCGCCGCACGCAGCGAGGCCGGCGAGCGCAGCCACCGTGGCCAGGCCGACGGCGAGCAGGTGGGTGCGGTGGTGGGGGACTCGCATGGTTGGACCTCCGGTGGGAGACGGCGTCGTGGGAGCGCTCCGACCGTAGGTGAGCACGGCGCGATCCCGGTGGACCCCCGGCGGGCCGGGGAGCGCCCGGCGCCTGCGCTACAGTCGCGGCGTCCGGGCTGTCCTGCGGGGACCAGTCGGTTGGGGACCAGACGGTCCGAGCCCGGCGTCGATGCCACTCGTTCACCGACGCCGCGCGCCGCGGCAGGAGGATCCCCGATGACGCTCACCGACTACAAGGTCGCCGACATCTCGCTCGCCCCCCTGGGACGCAAGCAGATCGAACTCGCCGAGCACGAGATGCCCGGCCTCATGGCCATCCGGGCCACCTACGGCGACGAGCAGCCGCTCGCCGGGGCGCGCATCACCGGCTCGCTCCACATGACCGTCCAGACCGCCGTGCTGATCGAGACCCTCACGGCGCTCGGCGCCCAGGTGCGCTGGGCGAGCTGCAACATCTTCTCCACCCAGGACGAGGCCGCCGCAGCCATCGCCGTCGGCCCGACCGGGACGGTCGAGGACCCCCGGGGCGTCCCGGTCTTCGCCTGGAAGGGTGAGACCCTCGAGGAGTACTGGTGGTGCACCGAGCAGGCGCTCCGCTGGGACGGTGGGACCTCCGGGCCCAACATGATCCTCGACGACGGCGGAGACGCAACGCTGCTCGTGCACAAGGGGACGGAGTACGAGGCCGCCGGGACCGTGCCCGAGACGAGCGAGGACGACTCCGAGGAGTGGGCGGTCGTGCTCGACCTGCTCCGTCGGTCGCTCACCGAGGACCCGCAGCGGTGGACGGCGATCGGCGCCGGCATCCTGGGCGTCACCGAGGAGACCACGACCGGGGTCCACCGCCTCTACCAGATGTTCGAGGCCGGGACCCTGCTGTTCCCGGCGATCAACGTCAACGACTCGGTCACCAAGTCGAAGTTCGACAACCTCTACGGCTGCCGCCACTCGCTCGTCGACGGCATCAACCGGGCGACCGACGTGATGATCGGTGGCAAGACGGTCGTGATCTGCGGTTTCGGGGACGTCGGCAAGGGGTGCGCCCAGTCGATGCGCGGCCAGGGCGCACGGGTCGTCGTCACCGAGATCGACCCCATCTGCGCGCTGCAGGCGGCCATGGAGGGCTACCAGGTCGTCCGGCTCGAGGACGTCGTGGACTCCGCCGACATCTTCATCACCTCGACGGGCAACAAGGACATCATCACCGCCGAGCACATGGGACGGATGAAGCACAACGCCATCGTCGGCAACATCGGCCACTTCGACAACGAGATCGACATGGCCGGCCTGGCCCGGATGAGCGACGTGCAGCGGGTGACGATCAAGCCGCAGGTCGACGAGTTCGTCTTCCCGGACGGGCACTCGGTGATCGTGCTGGCCGAGGGTCGGCTGCTCAACCTGGGGTGTGCCACCGGCCACCCGAGCTTCGTGATGAGCTGCTCGTTCTCCAACCAGGTGCTGGCCCAGATCGAGCTCTTCTCGAAGCACGACGACTACGCGCTCGGGGTGTGGCGCCTGCCCAAGCAACTCGACGAGATGGTGGCCCGGTTCCACCTGGAGTCGCTCGGGGTCCGGCTCACCAAGCTCTCGACCGACCAGTCCGACTACCTCGGGATCCCGGTCGAGGGTCCCTACAAGCCGGAGCACTACAAGTACTGAGCCGGCCTGGCCGGCTGGCAGGACCGGGAGGTCGGACGTGGATGAACTCGACGGCAGGGTGGGCGTCGTCACCGGCGCCGCCAGTGGGATCGGACGGGCGCTCGCGACGGCCTTCGCCCGGGAAGGGGTCCGGCTCGTACTCGCCGATGTCGAGTCGGAGCCGCTCGAGGAGGTGGCCTCGGAGCTGCGTTCGGCGGGAGCCGACGTGTTCGCCGTCACCGCGGACGTGAGCGTCGCGAGCGACGTCGAGCGCATCGGCGTCGCGGCGGACGACGTGTTCGGGGCGCTGCACCTGGCGTGCAACAACGCCGGTGTGGGCGGTGGTGGCCTGAGCTGGGAGGTCGACCTCGAGACGTGGCGGTGGGTGCTCGGGGTGAACCTGTTCGGGGTGATCCACGGGATCCACAGCTTCGTGCCCCGGATCATCGCGAGCGGCGGTGGGCACGTGGTCAACACGGCGTCCATGGCCGGGTTGACCTCCAACCCCGGCATGGGCCCGTACAACGCCAGCAAGCACGCCGTGGTGACGATCTCGGAGTCCCTCGCCCTCGAGCTCGCCATGACCCACCCCGAGGTCGGGGTGACGGTCCTGTGCCCCGGTTGGGTCCGGACCCGGATCAACCGGAGCGATCGGAACCGGCCCGGTGGGCCTGCCGACGGTGGGGGACTCGGCGGCAGTGCCGGATCGGTGAGCCGGCTCCTGGACCGGTTGATCGAGACCGGCATGGACCCGGACGACGTCGCCGCTCTGGTCGTCGAGGCCGTTCGTGAGCAGCGGTTCGCGATCCTCACCCATCCCGACTGGGCCGAGTCGGTGCGGCGCCGCACCGACAGACTGCTCGACGGGGAGCTGCCGGAGTTCCGGCTGCCGGGCACCCTGACCGACTGAACGCCCTGACCGACCGACCTCGTCGTCCGGCTCAGTCCCGGATGGCGAGCACCAGGCCGAGCACCCGTGCCGCCCCGGCGCTGCGGAGCCGGGCTGCGGCAGCGCTGAGCGAAGCGCCGGTGGTGCAGACGTCGTCGACGACGACGACCGTCCCACCGATCCCGGTCGGGGTCGTCACCGTGAGCGCCGGTCCCGCGGCGCGCGCCGGGCGGTCGCGTCCCGTCTGGGCTCGGTCGTCGAGCCGCCGGAGCAACTGGATGGCGATCGGGGTGTGGACGGAGTTGGCGGCCGCCGACCGGGCCAGGGTGGCGGCCGGATCACCACCGCGCCGACGACGGTGCCCCGGAGTGCCGGGTACCCAGGTGACCACCGTCGGGCGTCCGGGCGGGTGGTCGGCCGGGTGGTCGAGCAGGTGGTCGAGGAGCGGACCGAGTGCTGCGCCGAGCAGCGCGAGCAGACGTTCGTCGTTGCGGTACTTCGCTCCCAGGACCACGCGCCGGGCGACGCCGCGGTGGCGCAGCAGCCCGACGAGCGCGTCCAGGTGGGGAGGGGCCGGGCGGTCGGGTGCCTGTTCGAGGGTGCTCGCGCAGGAACCGCACAGCGAGGTCCCGGTGCGGCCGCAGCCGGGGCACCTCGCCGGGACGAGCGTGTCGGCGAGACGTCCCAACAGAGTCGGTTCCGGTCCGGCGTCCATGGCGGGGCAGGGTACGCGGACCCCGTGACGGCGTGACTCCCGATCCGGGGTCCCCGAGCGGCACCGGTAAGGTGGTCCACCTATGGGAATCTTCGACCGGGTGCTCCGCAGCGGCGAGGGCAAGAAGGTCCGGGCGCTCGCCGGACTGGTCCCCGAGATCGGTGCCCTCGAACCGGGCCTCGAGGCCCTCGACGACGACTCGCTCCGGGGCAAGACCACTGAGTTCCGCGAGCGGCTCGACCGGGGCGAACCGCTCGACGACCTGTTGATCGAGGCCTTCGCCGTGACCCGGGAGGCGGCCCGGCGGGTCATCGGTCAGCGGCACTACGACGTGCAGTTGATGGGCGGTGCGGCCCTCCACTTCGGGTGGGTGGCCGAGATGAAGACCGGTGAGGGCAAGACCCTGGTCTCCACCCTGCCCGTCTACCTGAACGGGCTCACCCAGCAGGGCGTCCACGTCATCACGGTCAACGACTACCTCGCACGACGGGACGCCGAGTGGATGGGCCAGGTCCACCGGTGGCTCGGCCTCACCATCGGCATGGTGCTGCCGGGTGAGCTCGACCAGTCGGTCAAGCGGTCGCAGTACGCGTGCGACGTGACCTACGGGACGAACAACGAGTTCGGATTCGACTACCTGCGCGACAACATGGCGATGTCGCTCGACGACAAGGTCCAGCGTGGGCACGTCTACGCGATCGTCGACGAGGTCGACTCGATCCTGATCGACGAGGCCCGGACGCCGCTCATCATCTCCGGGCAGGTCAACGACGCGGCCAAGCTGTACTACAAGTTCGCCTCGGTCGTGAAGGGGCTCACCCGTGACGTCGACTACGAGGTCGACGAGGAGAAGCGGGTCGTCTTCCCACTGCCCGAGGGGATCACCAAGGTCGAGCGGTCGCTCGGCGTGGAGAACCTCTACGACGACGTCTCCAACTCCCTCGTCCACCAACTGCAGGTGGCGATCAAGGCCAAGGAGCTCTACCGCCGCGACCGGGACTACCTGATCAACGACGGCGAGGTGAAGATCGTCGACGAGTTCACCGGGCGCGTGCTGGAGGGGCGTCGCTGGTCCGAGGGGCTCCACCAGGCCGTCGAGGCAAAGGAGGGCGTGCGGATCAAGGAGGAGAACCAGACCCTCGCCACCGTGACGCTGCAGAACTACTTCCGCATGTACGACAAGCTCGCCGGCATGACGGGGACGGCGCTGACCGAGGCGGCCGAGTTCATGTCCACCTACGAGCTCCAGGTCGTGCCCATCCCGACCCACCGTGAGCTCGCCCGGCTCGACTACGCCGACCTGATCTACCGGACCGAGGACTCCAAGTTCGGCGCCGTCGTGGAGGACATCCTCGAGCGCAACGAGGCCGGCCAGCCGGTGCTCGTCGGCACGGTCTCGGTCGAGAAGTCCGAGAAGCTGTCCCGCCTGCTCGACCGGCGGGGCGTGCCGCACGAGGTCCTCAACGCCAAGCAGCACGCACGTGAGGCCGAGATCGTGGCGCAGGCCGGCCGGATCGGCTCGGTGACGGTGGCCACCAACATGGCGGGTCGTGGCGTCGACATCCTGCTCGGCGGCAACCCCGAGGGGATGGCCCACCGGGGTGTGGTCGCCGAGGGACTCGACCCCGACAGCGACGAGGGCGCCACCCGGTACGAGGAGCTCCTCGCCAAGTACGGGGAGGAGTGCGAGGCAGAGGGTGACCGGGTGCGTGAACTCGGTGGGCTCTACGTGCTGGGCACCGAACGGCACGAGAGCCGACGGATCGACAACCAGCTGCGGGGGCGCTCCGGTCGACAGGGCGACCCGGGGACCAGCCGCTTCTACCTGTCGCTCGAGGACGACCTCATGCGCTTCTTCGCCACGGGTGCGATCGAGTGGGTCATGGGGAAGGGCTGGGACGACGACGTGCCCATCGAGGCGAAGATGGTCACCCGGGCGATCGAGAAGGCGCAGAACACCGTCGAGGCCCGCAACGCCGAGATCCGCAAGAACGTCCTCAAGTACGACGAGGTCATGAACTCCCAGCGCAAGGTGATCTACGCGCGCCGGGACGAGGTGCTCGAGGGGGCCGACCTGCGGGCGGAGACGCTCGAGTCGCTCGCACAGGTCGTCGACGGACTCGTCCAGACCCACTGCTCGTCGGACTACTCCGAGGAGTGGGACGTCGAGGCGCTGCTCGCCGACGCCGCCTCCTACTGGCCGTGTTCGGTGGAGCCGGCCCGGGTGTCGACCGTCACGACCACCGACGAGCTCTACGAGGTGCTCGCCACCGACGCCGTGCTGCACTACGAACAGCGCGAGGCCGAGATCGGTGCCGACACCATGCGTGACGTCGAGCGGCAGGTGATGCTGCGGATCATCGACGCCCGCTGGCGCGACCACCTCAAGGAGATGGACTACCTCCAGGAGGGCATCAACCTGCGGGCCCTCGGCCAGAAGGATCCGCTGTCGGAGTGGCAGCGGGAGGGCTACGACATGTTCGGCCAGCTCATGGAGACGATCGGCCGTGAGTACGTCCAGTACGTGATGAACGTGCAGGTCCTCCAGCAGGAGCAGTCGACGCCGATCGCACCCGGCACCAAGCTCACCTACACCGCTCCCGACGCCGACACGCCCGGTGCCGGTGCCGTGCCTCCCGTCGCCGCAGCCGAGACAGCGGTCGAGCAGCGCGCTGCCGCCGCCGACGAGCCTGCGCAGCAGCCGGTCGTCCGGACCGAGTGGGAGAAGACGCCCCGCAACGCCCCGTGCCCGTGTGGGAGCGGCAAGAAGTTCAAGCTCTGCCACGGCGCCTGATCGGCTCTCGACGTGCAGGACTTCTCCCCGAGGATCGCCGCGATCACCGCCCGTGTGGCCGAGGCCGCCGAGTACCTGCGGGTCGACGCGCTCCGCCAACGCCGACCCCAGCTCGAGACCGAGCTGGGCCGTCCGGACCTGTGGGACGACCCGGAGGTGGCCCAGCGGTTGCAGCGCGAGTTCGCCGAGCTGAGCGACGACCTGGAACTCCACGACCGGCTCGCCGGTCGGCTCGACGACGCCGCGACCCTGGCCGAGCTGGCCCGGGAGGAGGGCGACGATTCGCTCGAACCCGAGATCGAGGGCGAGCTCGGCGCGCTGGAGGAGCAGCTCGACTCGCTCGAGCTGCGGGCGTTGCTCATCGGCGAGTACGACGACCGGGACGCACTCGTCGAGATCAACTCCGGTGCCGGCGGTGTCGACGCCCAGGACTGGGCCGAGATGCTCCTGCGCATGTACCTCCGCTGGGCGGAGCGCCGGGGCTTCACCGTCGAGCTCGACAGCGTGCACGAGGGGACCGAGGCCGGGATCTCCTCGGCGGAGTTCATCGTCACGGGCCGCAACGCGTACGGGTGGATGCGGTCCGAGCACGGTGTCCACCGTCTCGTGCGCATCTCGCCGTTCGACAACAACGCCCGCCGCCAGACGAGCTTCGCATCGGTCAAGGTCAGCCCGTTCCTCGACGACGTCGACGACGAGGTGACGATCGACGACAAGGACCTCCGGATCGACGTCTACCGGTCCTCGGGTGCCGGGGGCCAGCACGTGAACGTCACCGACTCCGCCGTCAGGATCACCCACCTCCCGACCGGCATCGTGACGAGCTGCCAGAACGAGCGGTCCCAGCACCAGAACAAGGACCGGGCCATGACCATGCTCAAGTCCAAGCTGCTCGAGCTCGAGCACCAGAAGCGCCGGGACGAGCTCGCCGCCATCACCGGCGAGGCGGCGGCGGTGGACTTCGGCAGCCAGGACCGCAACTACGTGCTCCAGCCCTACCAGCAGGTCAAGGACCTGCGCAGCGGCGTCGAGCTGTCCAACCCCGACGCGGTCCTCGACGGCGACCTCGACGGGCTGATGGAGGCCTACCTGCGCTGGATGCGCTCCGCTGCGGCCGGGGGAGCCTGACCCGCAGGGGGTGCCACGGTCGACCGACTCCCCGGGGCTAACGTCGGGGCGGTCCGGTGACCCGGACCCCATCGTGAACCCCCCCCGCAGCGACGGCCCAGTGGCCGGCGAACGTCCCGAGGACGCTGAGTGATCAAGCTCGACAACGTCACCAAGATCTACAAGGGCGAGATGGTCGCCCTCCGTGACGCCAGCGTGGAGATCGAGAAGGGCGAGTTCGTCTTCCTGGTCGGCGCGTCCGGATCGGGGAAGTCGACCTTCCTCCGACTGCTCAACCGGGAGGAGAAGCCCGAGCGCGGCCACATCTTCGTCGCGGGCAAGGACATCGCCGAGCTGCCCGGCTACAAGGTTCCCTACCTGCGCCGCAACATCGGCAGCGTCTTCCAGGACTTCAAGCTGCTCCCCACCAAGACGGTCTCGGAGAACGTGGCGTTCGCGCTCCAGGCGATCGGCCGGCCCCGGGCCCACATCCGCGAGGCCGTCCCCCAGATCCTCGAGCTCGTCGGTCTGGCGCAGAAGGCCGAGAACATGCCCGACGAGCTGTCCGGGGGCGAGCAGCAGCGGGTCTCGATCGCCCGGGCGTTCGTGAACCGGCCGCTGATCCTCCTCGCCGACGAGCCCACCGGCAACCTCGACCCGGCCACCTCGGTCGGGATCATGAAGCTGCTCGACCGCATCAACCGGACGGGGACCACCGTCGTGATGGCCACCCACGACCGGGGCATCGTCGACAGCATGCGCCGGCGGGTGATCGAACTCGACCACGGCCGCATCGTCCGAGACCAGGCGCGCGGCGTCTACGAGTGAGCTGACGTGGCCATCCGACTCGACTACATCGCCAAGGAGACCGGGTCCAACCTGGCCCGGAACTTCACCCTCACCTTCGCCTCGATCCTCACCGTCGCCGTGTCGCTCGCACTCGTCGCGGCGAGCTACCTGATCGGGCAGGGGATCAACAACAGCTTCCTCGGCCTGCGCTCCGATGTGCAGCTGTTCGTCTACATGAACCCCGCTGCCTCCCAGGAGCAGATCGACGCGGTGGCCCGCGAGCTCGACGACAGTCCCGGTGTCGAGACTGTCGACTTCTACGACAAGGAGCGGTCCTACGAGGAGTTCCAGCGGCTCTTCGAGGAGCAGCCGGACCTGGTGTCGACCATCACCCCCGAGGACCTTCCCCAGAGCTTCCGGATCAAGCCGTCGTCGTCCGATGCGGACGTGGTCACGGCGCTCGGCGACACGCTCGAGGCCAAGGAGGGTGTGCTCCGGGTCGAGTACGCGGCTGAGTTCGCCCGGCAGGTCCAGCGGTCCGTCCGGACGCTGAACACCTGGGTCCTGATCGTGGGTGCGGTGCTGATCGGGGCGTCGGTCCTGCTCATCTTCAACACGATCCGGACCGCCGTGTTCGCCCGGCGGCGCGAGATCGAGGTGATGCGGCTCGTCGGGGCGAGCAACACGTTCATCAGGTTGCCGTTCGTGGCCGAGGGTCTGTTCCACGGACTGCTCGGAGCGCTCCTCGCGGCCTTCGCCGCCTGGGGGTTCGACGCCCTGTGGAAGCGGAACTTCGTGAACCAGGTGGCCTTCGAGCTGCTCAACCAGATCCGGTGGGACCCCAGTCAGCTGTGGTCGGCGATCGGCATCATCTTCGCCGTCGGCGCGCTCACGGGAGCCATCGGTTCCGGCGTCGCCGTCAGCCGCTTCCTGCGGGTCTGACCCGGCCGCAACCGGGTGTGACGCTGCCGCTCCGGGCGGCAACACTGTCGGCATGGCCGTCAACTCCACCATGCTCCCGCTCGGCACCCCGGTGCCCGAGATCGACCTCCCGGGTCCTGCCGGCCGGCGGTGGCGGCTCTCGGTGGACGCCCCGGCGTCGCCGGCGCTGCTCGTCGTGTTCGCCTGCAACCACTGCCCGTACGTGCAGCACCTCGGCCCCGCGATCGGCGCCGCAGCGGCACGGTGGCAGGCCGACGGCGTGGTCGTGGTGGCCATCAACGCCAACGACACCGACGCCTACCCAGACGATGCTCCCGAGCGGATGCCCGGCGCCGCTGCCGAGTGGGGCTGGGACTTCCCGTACCTGTTCGACGCCGATCAGCGGTCGGCGCACGCGTTCGCTGCGGCGTGCACCCCGGACTTCTTCCTGTTCGATGCGGGCCGGCAGCTCGCGTACCGGGGTCGCTTCGACGGTTCGACCCCGGGCAACGACGTCCCGGTCACGGGGGACGAGCTCGAGGCCGCCGTCGTGGCCGTGCTCGCCGGCCGTGCGCCGACGGTCGAGCAGGTGGCGTCGATCGGCTGCAGCATCAAGTGGCGCCCGGGCAACGAGCCCCCGTGGTTCGGCTGAGCCACCCCGGCGGGAGGTTCTGCTCAGTGTGGTGAACCGTTCCGGGCGATTGGATGACGGCGTGGCCCCGAGCCCGGGGTCGCCATCCATCGAACGGGGGTACGACGTGGGGACGACACAGGTGACCGAATTGACGATCTTCGAGGTCGCAGGCGGCCAGCACCGTCTGGAGCTGCGCACGACGTCGGTGAACGGCGATGAGTTCGTGGTGGAGGTCGAGGGCCCCGCCGAGGTGGTGGACGCCGACGCCGAGTACCTGGGCCTGCAGTACGGCGTGACGCCGCAGCGCGAGCGGCAGTTCGCCTGAGCGCCTGCTGACCCGGCAGGACGGTCGGGTCGGCTACCGTCACGGGCCGTGCCCGGCCCGCCGCGTTTCGACTGCAGTGGTGACCGCGTGCTGGTCACCGGAGGGACGAGCGGGATCGGACGGGCGGTGGCCGTGGCGTTCCGCGAGGCCGGGGCGCACGTGGTGGTCACCGGTACCCGTGCCGACCCGGGTGAGTACGACCTCGACCTGGTCGGGTTCGACTACCTGCAGCTCGACCTGGCCGACACCGAGCACGTCGGTTCCGTGCCCTCCCGGCTCGGGGGTGAGCCGCTCGACGTGCTCGTCAACAACGCCGGGACGACGTTCCCCGGCGGTGGCGACGAGTGGGACCCCGACACGTTCGACGCCGCCGTGGACGTGAACCTGGGGGGCCCGGTGCGCCTGGCCACAGCCTGCCGTGACCTGCTCACCGCTGCGGCGGGCGGTCGCGCCGGGGGGTCGAGCGTGGTGAACGTCGTGTCGATGGCGGCGTTCCGGGCCAACGTGATCGTCCCCGGCTACTCGGCGGCCAAGGCCGGGCTCGTGGCGTCGACCCGGAACCTGGCGGCCCGGTGGGTCCAGCGGGGAATCAGGGTCAACGCCGTCGCCCCGGGCGTGATCGACACGCCCATGACGGCGCCCATGGCGGCCTTCCCCGAACTGCTCGACGCCGAGGTCGCACACATCCCGATGGGGCGGCTGGGGACACCCGACGAGGTCGCCGCCGCCGTGCTGTTCCTCTCGAGCCCGGCGGCGTCGTACGTGACCGGTTCCACGCTCGCGGTCGACGGCGGCTACCTGCTGCCCTGAGCGCTCCTCTGGCAGGATGGGGTCCCCGGACGAACGGAGGCCACCCCGTGGGTTCCCTGACCCACCTGCAGCGACTCGAGGCCGAGAGCATCCACATCATGCGCGAGGCGGTCGCCGAGTCCGAGCGGCCCGTCCTGCTCTACTCGGTGGGCAAGGACAGCTCGGTCATGCTGCGACTCGCCATCAAGGCGTTCCACCCCTCGCCCCCGCCGTTCCCGCTCCTGCTGATCGACACGACGTGGAACTTCCGGTCGATGTACGAGTTCATGGACACCAATCCCGAGCTCGACGGACTGGACGTGATCGTCCACCGGAACCCGGAGTGCATCGAACGCAACATCAACCCCTTCGACCACGGCTCGGCCCTGCACACCGACATGTGGCTCACCGAGGGACTCAAGCAGGCGCTCGACGAGCACGGGTTCGACCTGGCCTTCGGCGGTGGTCGTCGTGACGAGGAGCAGTCGCGTGCCAAGGAGCGGGTGTTCTCGGTGCGCACCGCGCAGCACCGGTGGGACCCCAAGGCGCAGCGTCCGGAGCTCTGGAAGCTCTACAACGCCCGGACGCACCCCGGCGAGAGCGTGCGGGTGTTCCCACTGTCCAACTGGACCGAGCTCGACGTGTGGCAGTACATCCACGCCGAGCAGGTCCCGATCGTCCCGATCTACTTCGCGGCGCGCCGACCGGTCGTTGAGCGCGACGGCGTGCTGATCATGGTCGACGACGACCGCATGCCGCTGGATGGCCTGGAGGTCCTCGAGCGGGACGTCCGGTTCCGGACGCTCGGGTGCTACCCGTTCACCGGGGCGGTCGAGTCCACCGCCACCACACTCCCCGAGATCATCCAGGAGATGCTGCTCGCCACCAGTTCCGAACGGCAGGGTCGGGTGATCGACCGTGACTCGACCGGTTCCATGGAGCGCAAGAAGCAGGAGGGCTACTTCTGATGGCGCACGCGACCGGTGACCTGGCGGCGACCGACATCGAGGCGTACCTGGCGCAGCACGAGCGCAAGGACCTCCTGCGGTTCATCACGTGCGGCAGCGTGGACGACGGCAAGTCCACCCTGATCGGCCGACTCCTGTACGACTCCAAGCTGGTCTTCGAGGACCACCTGGCGGCCCTCGAGTCCGACTCCCGTCGGGTCGGCACGCAGGGGGGCGACCTGGACTTCGCCCTGCTCGTCGACGGGCTCGCCGCCGAGCGTGAGCAGGGCATCACCATCGACGTCGCCTACCGGTTCTTCTCGACGGAGCGCCGGAAGTTCATCGTCGCCGACACCCCCGGCCACGAGCAGTACACGCGCAACATGGCCACCGGGGCCTCGACGGCCGACCTGGCGATCATCCTCGTCGACGCCCGCCACGGCGTCCTCACGCAGACGCGCCGCCACAGCTTCATCGTCTCGCTGCTCGGCATCCGCCACGTGGTGGTGGCGATCAACAAGATGGACCTCGTCGGCTGGGACGAGACCGTCTTCGAGCGGATCCGCGCCGACTACCAGTCGTTCGCCTCGCGGCTCGACATGCC
>CAINRS010000151.1 GCA_903852755.1 uncultured Actinomycetes bacterium
GCGCCGACCAGACGTGTGCGCTCGTGGCCGGTGGTCAGGTCCGCTGCTGGGGCGACAACCTCTTCGGGCAACTCGGAGTCCCTCGGCCGGCGCAGAGTCCCACGCCGCTCGTAGTGCTCTGAGGTCCTGCCGACGGGGTTGTTCGGAGCACGGTCTGCCCCGGCGATCGCTTGGTACGCCCCCTGGGACTCGAACCCAGAACCTGCGGATTAAGAGTCCGACGCTCTGACCAATTGAGCTAGAGGCGCATGCGCCCACCGGAGCGGGCGAGTGGAGTGTAGCGACGCAGCCGACTCCGGCGGAACCGGAGCGGTCTGCTCGCATGGGGTGACCGAGGGGATTTGAACCCCCGACCTCCAGGGCCACAACCTGGCGCTCTCACCGAACTGAGCTACGGCCACCATGCCGGACGGGGAGTGTAGACCGCGGCGACCGGCCAGCCAGAACCCGGAGCGGTGGCGTCGCAGCTACCGTGGTGCTGTGGCGGGGGCTGTGCAGGGACGACTGCGACGGTTGTTCGCAGCGGTCGCCTCCACGGACACGTTCCAGCGGTTCGGGCCCCGGCTCGCTCCAGCGATCGACGAATACGCCCTCAGGCTGACCGGTGGTCGGTGGTCGGTCTCAGATGCCGTGCTCCCGGTGATCGTGCTGTCCACCACAGGGTCACGGTCGGGCCTCACCCGATCGGTTCCCCTCGCTGCGCTCCGGGACGGCCATGACTTCGTGGTGGTCGGCTCGAACTTCGGTCGTGACCACCACCCGGCGTGGTCGACGAATCTGCTCGCGTGCCCCGCAGCCAGGGTGTCGTTCCGGGGTGAGGACATCGCCGTCTGCGCCGAACTGCTCGACGACGGTGAGCGTCGTCGGCTGTGGCCCGACCTCACGGCGCAGTGGCCCCTGTTCGACCGCTACTCCGAGCTGAGCGGTCGCGAACTGCGCGTCTTCCGGTTGCGACGTCGGCGGCCACCCGTCATCTGACTGGGTACCTCGCCAGAGTGCCCTCTCCCCGGGGGATCCGCTCCCGGACGTGCGAGACTGCGACCCAGGCCCTCGTAGCTCAGCTGGACAGAGCAGCGGACTTCTAATCCGCCGGTCGCAGGTTCGACTCCTGCCGGGGGCGCCGGTCCCGGGTCGGGTGCTCGGGAGAGCTCCGGCGAACTGGCTCGGTGCAGCGGGTATCGTCCGAACCGTCGCTGGTGCCGACGTCGGGGGTAGGTCGGGGGTCGATGGTGCGTGGTCGAGTGTGGGGCGGTGTGCAGGTGCGGCGCCTGCTGGCGGCGTGTGTGCTGGTGTCGGGGGTGATGGTCGTGTCGTCGTGGGGGGTCGGGGTGGTGACCGCTCCGGCGTCGGTTGCTGCGACCGGGGTCGAATCCACTGTGGTGTCCGGGTCGGGAGGTGGTGCCGGTGGCCTGGGGCCTGCGGCGGTGAACTTCTCCGGTGCCACCCAGGTCACCGCCGGCGGATCCCACACGTGCGCGCTGGTGGCGGGTGGTCAGGTTCGCTGCTGGGGACGCAACTTCTCCGGGCAGCTCGGAAGTGGATCCACCACCGATGCACTGACGCCGGTGGCGGTGGTCGGCCTGTCGGGTGCGACCCAGGTCGTCGCCGGCGGATCCCACACGTGTGCACTGGTGGCGGGTGGCCAGGTTCGCTGCTGGGGCTTCAACGGGCTCGGACAGCTGGGCAACGGCGCTTCGGCGAACTCCTCGACCCCGGTGGGCGTCCCGGGGCTGTCGGGTGCCTCGGGGATCAGCGCCGGGGAGTCCCACACCTGTGCGCTGGTCGCTGGTGGCCAGGTGCGCTGCTGGGGGGCCAACAACGCTGGTCAGCTCGGGACCGGGACCACCGTCAGTTCGTCGACACCGGCGCCGGTGAGCGGGCTGTCAGGTGTCACCCGGATCACTGCAGGCCAGTTCCACACGTGTGCGCTCGTCTCGAGCGGTCAGGTCCGCTGTTGGGGAGCCAACAACGCTGGTCAGCTCGGGACGGGAAACACCGTCGCTTCGTCGGCGCCGGTGGCGGTGGGCGGGTTGTCGGGCGCGTCCCAGGTGGCTGCCGGAGGGTTCCACACGTGTGCACTGGTTGCGGGTGGTCAGGTTCGCTGCTGGGGATCCAACTTCTCCGGGCAACTGGGCATCAGCACCGTCGCCAGCTCGTCGACGCCGGTAGGGGTGACGAGCCTGTCTGGTTCCTCCCAACTGACGGCCGGCGCATCCCACACGTGTGCGTTGGTCACGGGTGGACAGGTTCGCTGCTGGGGCTTCAACGATTCAGGTCAGCTCGGTAACGGCACCTTCGCGAACTCGTCGACGCCGGCGGCGGTGAGCGGGATGTCAGGCGCCACCTCGTTGTCCGCCGGCGCAGGACACAGCTGCGCACTCATCTCAGGGGGTGAGGTTCGCTGTTGGGGATCCAACGGCTCCGGACGACTCGGGAACGGCCTGTCCGTCGGAGGCTCGTCGATTCCGGTGGCGTTGTCGGGCGTGTCGGGTGCTGTTGTGCTCGACGCCGGTCGATCCCACACGTGTGCGCTGGTGGCGGGCGGTCAGGTTCGCTGCTGGGGATCCAACGGTCTGGGGCAGCTCGGCAACGGCACGACCATCGGCGGTGCGCCCGTAGCGGTGTCGGGCCTCTCCGGCGCCACGCAGGTCACCGCCGGTGACGATCACACGTGTGCGTTGGTGACGAGTGGTCAGGTGCGCTGTTGGGGGCGCGGCGACCTCGGGCAGCTCGGCAGTGAGGCGCCCAGCGGGTCCTCGACCACGATCGTGGCAGTGTCGGGTCTGTCGGGTGCCACCCAGGTGGTCGCCGGCGACCTCCACACGTGTGCCCTCGTGGCGGGTGGCCAGGTGCGCTGCTGGGGGCGAAACTCCTCCGGGCAGCTCGGTAACGGCGGGATCGGCGGGTCCTCGTCGACGCCGCTGGCGGTGAACGGTTTGTCCGGCGCCACGCAGATCGCCGCTGGCGCCGAGCACACGTGTGCACTCGTGGCGGGAGGCCAGGTCCGCTGTTGGGGGGGCAACCTCTCCGGGCAGCTCGGCAACGGTGTGATCGGTGGGGTCTCATCGACGCTGGTGGCGGTGGGCGGGTTGTCGGGCGCCACGCAGATCGCCGCTGGCGCCGAGCACACGTGTGCGCTCGTGGTGGGAGGCCAGGTCCGCTGTTGGGGGGCCGACCTCTCCGGACAGCTCGGAAGCGGAACCTCCGGGAACTCGTCCTCGCCGGTGGCGGTGTCGGGTCTGTCGGGCGCCGTCCGGATCACCGTCGGCGGCGAGGAGTCGTCCGGTCACTCGTGCGCGCTCGTGGCCGGTGGCCAGGTGCGCTGCTGGGGGAACAACTCGAACGGTCAGCTCGGCAACGGGTCCACCACGAGCTCACCGACGCTCGTGGCGGTGTCGGGATTGTCGGGAGCCACCCAGATCTCCGCTGGTGCCGGACACTCGTGTGGGCTCGTGGCCGGGGGCCAGCTCCGCTGCTGGGGGGACAACGCCAGCTTGCAGTTGGGGTTCTCGGCGAACTTCCCGACGCCGGTGGCGGTGGTGACCTCGCTGTAGGGCGATGCGATCCGGCCCCGGGTCGTGCTGCGATCGACGCCGACCCTGAACGGGACGCTCCCGGCGGTGACCTCAGTCGACCGACCACCCGGGTGCCGCTGAAGCAACTACCGTGTCAGCTGTCATGGGTTCTGGCTCTCCCCAGCGGCCCGGACAACGGGTGCGAGAGGAGCCGAGGATGATCCATCGTGGAGGACGTCGACGTCGGACGTTGTGGGCCGACCTCGTCGTCTCGATCCTGGCGGTGTCGGCCTTCGCTGCGCCGCTCGTGCTCCCCGTCCCTTCGGTCTCGGCCCTCCCGGTGTCCAGTGCCAGTTCGGTCGCGACGTCGGCGGGAACCGGAACCCCGCTCGGCCCCTCGACGCTCGGAGGGGTGACCGGGGTCGCCAGCGGATCCATCCACACCTGCGCCCTCGTCGGTGGAGGTCAGGTGCGGTGTTGGGGGGCCAACTCCTCCGGTCAGCTCGGTGACGGCACCACAACGGGTTCGTCGACGCCGGTCGGGGTGTCTGGTCTCTCCGGTGCGACGCAGGTCACCGCCGGTAGTGAGCACGCGTGTGCGCTGGTTGCGGGCGGTCAGGTGCGGTGTTGGGGGGCCAATTCCTCCGGTCAGCTCGGGAACGGCACCACCACGGGTTCGTCGACGCCGGTCGGGGTGTCTGGTCTCTCCGGTGCGACGCAGGTAACGGCTGGCAGTGGGCACGCGTGTGCGCTGGTTGCGGGCGGTCAGGTGCGGTGTTGGGGGGCCAACTCCTCCGGTCAGCTCGGGAACGGGAACCTCGAGAACCAGTCCAGCCTGACTGCAGTGTCAGGCCTGTCGGGTGCCACCCAGGTCTCCGCTGGCGGGGCCCACACGTGTGCGCTGGTGGCGAGCGGCCAGGTGCGCTGTTGGGGGGACAACACCTACGGGCAGCTCGGAGGGGGCTCTTCGGGCGGGTCGTCATCGTCGCTCGTCGCGGTGAGTGGTCTGGCGGGTGCCACTGCGGTCGTCGCCGGAGGGTTCCACAGCTGTGCGCTGGTGGCGGGTGGCCAGGTGCGGTGTTGGGGGGCCAACTTCTTCGGCCAGCTCGGGAATGGCACCACGACGGGTTCACCGACGGTGGTCGCCGTGTCCGGGCTCTCCGGGGCGACCTCCGTGGTGGCCGGTGGTGATGTGAGCTGCGTCCTCGTTGCAGGCGGCCAGGCCCGGTGTTGGGGGCGCAACTCCTTCGGTCAGCTCGGAGATGGGACCACCGTCGACTCGTCGTCACCGGTGGCCGTGTCGGCCCTCTCCGGGGCCGCCCGGATCTCCACTGCCGGTCAACACACCTGCGCAGCGCTGTCGATCGGACAGGCACGGTGCTGGGGTCGGGGACTCGACGGGCAGCTCGGGAACGGGGCGAGGATCAGCCTGACGGCGCCTGTCTCCGTGGGAGGTCTGTCCGGCGCGACGCAGGTCGCTGCGGGCACGAAGCACTCCTGCGTGCTCGAGGCGGGAGGTCGCGCCCGGTGCTGGGGCCTGAACACCGCCGGCCAACTCGGGTCCGGCAGTCTGGAGGGGTTCGCGCTCCCGACTGCTGTGGTCGGTCTGACCGGTGCCACACAGATCGTCGCCGGCGAAGGCCACACCTGCGCACTGGTCACCAGTGGCCAGGTGCGCTGCTGGGGTCGCAATTCCTCCGGTCAGCTCGGGAACGGCACCAACGTGGGTTCAACGTCACCGGTGGCGGTGACGGGGATGTCGGGCGCGACGCGGCTCGCTGTGGGCGCCAACCACTCGTGCGCGCTCGTGAGTGGTGGTCAGGTGCGGTGTTGGGGGAACAACTTCGCCGGGCAGCTCGGCACCGGCGGGACCACCCCCAGTTCGCTGCCTGTTGCGGTGAGCGGGCTGTCGGGTGCGACCGCCATCACCGCAGGTTTCGGGCACACGTGCGTGCTGGTCACCTCGGGTCAGGCTCGCTGTTGGGGGCAGGGGATGAACGGCCAGCTCGGCAGCGGTTTCGCGAACTCGAGCTCGACTCCCGTGACCGTGGTCGGACTGTCGCAGGCGTCCGCCATCACGGCAGGCTCCTCGCACACGTGCGCGCTGCTGTCGAGCGGTCAGGTCCGTTGCTGGGGTGCGAATGCGTCCGGTCAGCTCGGGAACGGGACGACAGACGACTCTGCCACGTTGGTGGCGGTGTCCGGCTTGTCCGGCGTCACGCAGGTCGTTGCCGGCGGCAACTACGTCTGTGCGCGGGTTGCCGGTGGCCAGGCGCGATGCTGGGGAGGTGGACCGGCGCTCGGCAACGGCTCTCCCGCTGGGAGTACCGCGCCGGTTGCTGTGACAGGACTGTCGGGGGCCACGGAGATCACCGGGGGCGGTCGTCACGCGTGCGCGTTGGTCGCAGCCGGCCAGGTGCGTTGCTGGGGTGAGAACGACGCACGGCAGGTTGGAGACGGGTCGGTCTCCACCCGCACGAGTCCCGTCCTGGTTGCCTCGTGAACGAACGCGGTCCGAGCCGTGGCGTTCGCCGGGGGTCGGTGGTCGTGTTGGTCGCCGCGATCGCGTTCGTGTGCGCCTGCTCTGGTGGGGGCACCGACGACCAGCAGGCCGGGTCGGGTTCGCAGGAGGGTGCGGCTGCGTCGACCGTGCCGGAACCCGGTGGCCCCGCATCCGTGGAGCGGTTCTGCGGTGAGGTCGAGCAGTTCGCCCGAGATGTCGAGGTGGCAGTCGGTGCAGACGACGCCGGAGTCGAGGAACTGCAACGGCGGGCACAGGGGTTCTCGCAGCAGGCCGTTGAGCTCTACACGATCGTCGTCTCCGAGCCCGCACTCGCTGGTCGCCTGCAGGTGTGCAGCGAGCGCGCCGCCCAGGTCCAGCAGGAACTCGCAGCGAGTCTGATCGGGAGCTCCCCGGCCCAGTCAGGGGATGAGGCCACCGGCTGACCCTCCAGAGGGGTCCCGCACGGCTGCGGCGGACGTGGCCACCCGGTTCACTGTCAGAGTCGGACGGTAGGGTCCCGCCGATGGGTGAACTCCGGGCTGTCAGGTTCCTCCACACCGCCGACCTCCAGTTGGGAATGACCCGGCACTTCCTCGCTGGCGAGGCACAGGCTCGGTTCGCCCAGGCCCGGATCGACGTGATCGGTCGTATCGGTTCCGTGGCGCGCGAACGGGACTGCTCGTTCGTCGTCGTGGCCGGCGATGTGTTCGACTCGAACTTCGTCGACCGTCGGGTCATCCTCCGGTCCCTCGGCGCCATGGGTGCCACCGGCATCCCGTTCCTCCTGCTCCCCGGCAACCACGACACCCTCGGGGCAGGTTCGATCTACCTGGATCCCCAGTTCGTCGAGGAACTGCCTGAACTGGTCCACGTGCTCGTCGATGAGCGTCCGGTCGACGTGCTCGACGGAGTGCAGGTGGTGGGAGCCCCGTGGACCTCGAAGCATCCGACGGGCGATCCGCTCTGCGGGGCCGCCGCCGACCTCCTCGCCGACGGGGCGATCCGGATCCTCGTCGGACACGGCGCCGTTCGCGGGGTGGCGTACGACGGGGACTCCCCATCACTCATCGAGGGGTCCGAACTCCGCCACCACCTGGATCGGGGGGCAGTCCACTACGTGGCGCTGGGCGATCGTCACTCGACCACCTGCGTCGACGGTCTCGATGGCCGGGTGTGGTACTCCGGCGCCCCGGAACCGACCGCCCACGACGAGGTCGATGCCGGCAACGTCCTGGTCGTCGAGGTGGACGGTGAAACGTGTGGAGTCGAGCCGGTTCGGGTTGGAACGTGGACCTTCCACTCAGTGGATCCGCTGCTGCTCGATGGGCCCGACGACGTCGCAGCCTTCGAGGAGCTCCTCGCGGGTTTCGACGAGCCGGCGTGCACGGTGCTGCGGCTCGCGCCGGTCGGGTCGTTGAACCTGCGGGACCACGGCCGGTTCACGCAGGCGCTCGAGCGCGCCGGTGAGATGTTCGCGGCAGTTCAGTTGTGGGGACGGCACACCGATCTGGTGGTGGTTCCCGATCCGGACGAGGCGGTGGATCTCGGACTGTCGGGACCTGCGGCTGCGGCGTTCGAGGAGTTGCGTGCTCGGGTGACGGGCGGGGAGGGTGACGCCCGGGTGGCGATGGACGCCCTCGCGTTGTTGCACCGCCTCGCATCCGGCGGGGGACGATGAGGCTCCACCGGATCAGCCTGAGCGACGTACGCGGCGTCGACGGAGCGGAGGTCTCGTTCGACCCGACCGGCGTCACCGTCGTCGAGGGGCCGAACGAGAGTGGGAAGTCGACCCTGCTCGACACCTTCGAGCTGCTCCTCGGAACCGCCCACACGAGTCGGGGGAAGCCGGTCCGCGACCTCGTCCCGGTCGGACGAGACGTGACCCCGGTTGCCGAGGCCACGTTCACGACGGGTCCGTA
>CAINRS010000152.1 GCA_903852755.1 uncultured Actinomycetes bacterium
CGGCTCCTGAACCGACGCGTCGGAGAGCGACGGCGCCGGATGCCGCGTGCGGCCGGCGCATCGGGTACGGTGCCGGGGTCCGGTCGTTCGACCGGGCGGACGTGACCGGCCGATGTCTGGGCCGGTCGTCTCGGTCCGCAGACCGTCCGGCTCCCCCAACCCGCCGACGGGACTGGTCCCCGTGACCTCGCTGCTGCTCGAGCCCACGCGTTCCCGAGCAGCACGGCCCGCATCGGAGCGGGCGATCGGAGTGACCACCATGACCACCTTCGCCGACCTCGGCCTGTCCGACGACCTCACGCGTCGTCTGGCGGAGCAGGGGCTCACCGAACCGACTCCCGTCCAGTTGGCGGGCATCCCCGAGCTCCTCGCCGGGAACGATCTGGCCGCCGAGGCCCCGACCGGCTCGGGCAAGACACTCGCCTTCGGCCTGCCGCTGCTGCAGCGCTGCGGAGTGGGGGAGTCCCGTCGGCCGGCGGGGCTGGTCCTGACCCCGACCCGGGAGCTCGCCACCCAGATCACCGACGTCCTGGTGCCGCTCGCCGGCCGGGACGGTCCGTCGGTCGCCGCCGTGTTCGGCGGTGTGGGGATCGGGCCGCAGGTCCAGCGGCTCCGCCGCGGCGTCGACCTGGTCGTCGGGTGTCCCGGACGTCTGGAGGACCTGCTCGAGCGCGGTGACCTGCGCCTCGACGCCGTCGAGTTCGTCGTCGTGGACGAGGCCGACCGCATGTCGGACGTCGGGTTCCTCCCCGCCATTCGCCGTCTGCTCGACCTCACCCCGCGCGACCGGCAGACAGCGCTGTTCTCGGCGACCCTCGGCGGCCCCGTGCGCGCCCTCATCGAGGAGCACCAGCGCGCACCGCGGGTTGTCCGGGTCGCGGCCCCGGAGTCGGACGGTCCCGGTGCGGTCCACCTCGCCGTCGTCGCCGAGCCGGCCGAGCGGACCCGCGTCACCGCGACGATCGTCGAGGCGGCCGGACCATCGATCGTCTTCTGTCGGACCCGACACCGGGCGGACCGACTGGCCCGGCAGCTCGACCGACTCGGGGTACCGGCCCAGGCGATCCACGGCGGCCGCAGCCAGGCCCAGCGCACCCGGGCGCTCGACGCGCTCCACGACGGTCGGATCCGGGCGCTCGTCGCCACCGACGTCGCCGCTCGGGGCATCCACGTCGAGGACCTGGCCTGTGTCGTGCACGTGGACCCGCCGGAGGACGCCGAGACCTACGTCCACCGGTCCGGCCGGACGGGCCGCGCCGGCGCGACGGGTGTGGTCGTCAGCCTGGTCGAACCTGCGGCGGTCCGTTCCGGTCGGCTCCGTCGCACGGCGGCGCCGTCGGACGTCGACGTGGAGCTGGTCGCCGCAGGTGAGCTCGCCGACCGGGTCCGGTCGGCGGCACCCGAGGGTGGGAACGATCGGCCGAACCGGCGTGAGCGGCCGGCTCGAGGCGCCACCCCGGATCGTCCCCGACGGTCCGGTTCGGGTCGGGGTGGAGGTTCCGGGCAGGGTCGCGGCGGCCGTCCGGGGTCCCGCCAGGGCGGTCACCCCCGGACGGGGGGCCCGGGTTCGGGTCGCGGTGGGTCGGGTGCCGGATCGGGTGCCGGGTCGGGTTCGGGTCGTGGCGGGTCGGGTGCCGGGTCGGGCCGCCGGGGTTCGGGTCGCAACGGGTCGGGTGCCGGGTCGGGTTCAGGTCGTGGCGGGTCGGGCCGTCAGGGTTCAGGTCGTGCCGGGTCGGGCCGTGCCGGGTCGGGTGCCGGGTCGGGTGCCGGGTCGGGTGCCGGGTCGCGTCGTGCCACGAGCCAG
>CAINRS010000153.1 GCA_903852755.1 uncultured Actinomycetes bacterium
CCTCGGCGACCACGATGCTGGTGGGCAACGCCGCCCTCCGTTCCTCTCGACTCGACTCCGGGAACCCGGAGTGTAGGCGTCGTGGCCTACCGCGACCGCCTGGCCAGCAGTTGGTCGAGCAGGTCGTCCTGTTCGGCCTCGAGGCGGGCGATCCGCTCGACGATCTCCGTCCGGTGCCGGGCGAACGCCGCGCTCGTCCGCTCGGCCTCCCGGTGGTCGGCGTCCGCGAGCGGCGTCTCGGACACGAGCGCCCGGATGCGCGAGTCGTCGGCGATGTCGGCGAAGTGGTGGAGCTGCTCGTCGGTGAGCGCCAGCTCCCCACGGAGCTGCACCAGCTTCCGGCTGATCGCCCGCAGACGACGTTCGGTGAACACGGCCACGGCGGGAGTCTACGGAACCGGACACCGGGCGGGACACCGGGCACGGGTCGGGGAAGCCACCGGCACGGGTCGGGGAGGCCACCGGCACGGGTCGGGGAGGCCACCGGCACGGGTCGGGGAGGCCACCGGCGGCGGCAGACTGGGCCGGTGGACGACGTCGGCGTGGACCAGTGGCGGATCACGGACGGCTACCACGACGTCGACGGCGCCTGGCACCCGACCGACGAGGAGGCCCGGCGGGAGCTCCGGGCCGCCCTCGGCGACCCACCCGGACCCGACGAGGTGTCGACCTGGTTCGTCCGGGCCGGGACGACGCCGTCGATCTGGTCGCCCGGTGTGGTCGAACTCGAGGACGGGGCCGAGGTCGAGGTCACCGACCAGCTCCCCGCGGACCTGCCGCTCGGCGTGCACCGACTCCACTCCGATGGCGGGCACCTCACCCGTGTGTTCGTGGTCCCCACCGCCCTCGACGGCGTCCGGCGCACCTGGGGCTGGGCGCTGCAGACGCACGCCCTGGTCGGACCGCGGGCCTGGGGGGTCGGCGACCTGGCCGACCTGCGCGAGGTCGCACGGCGCTCGGCGTCCTGTGGTGCCGGCGTCGTGGCGTCCTCGCCGCTCGGCGCCCCGGTGCCGACGCTGCCGCTGCAACCGTCTCCGTACTTCCCGTCCTCACGGCGGCACCTCTCGCTGCTGCACCTGCGCGTCGAGGAGGTGCCCGGAGCCGAGCTCGTGGCCGACGAGGTGGGCGCTGCGGCCGCAGCGGGACGGGCACTCGCCGCCGGGAGGTACCTCGACCGGGACGCCGCGTGGCGGCTCAAGCGCGGCGCCCTGCAGACCATCTGGGAGGCACTCGGCGCGCCCGTCGAGGACGGGGCGCCGCACGGCCTGGTGGCCCAGGCGACGTTCGACGCCCTGGCCGAGCACCACGGCGGCGGCCGGTCGAGCTTCCCGGTGGAGCTGCGACACCCCGACACCCCGGAGGTGGCGACCTGGCGAGAGGCCCACCGCGACCGGGTCGGATTCTGGGTGTGGGTGCACCGGGAGCTCGACCGGCAGCTGGCGTCCGTCTCCGACACGCTCGGTCTGGTGGTCGACCTGCCGGTGGGGTTCGACCCCGAGGGCGCCGACGCGTGGTGCGACCAGGACCTGCTGGCCACCGGCTGCCGGATCGGCGCCCCGCCCGACGAGTTCAACGGCGAGGGCCAGGACTGGGGGCTCCCGCCGTACGTGCCGTGGCGGCTCCGCGCCGCCGGGTACCAGCCGTGGATCGACACCCTGCGGGCCGCGTTCCGTCACGCCACGGCCGTGCGCGTCGACCACGTGGTCGGGCTCTCCCGCCTCTACTGCATCCCGCCCGGCCTCGGGGCGCGATCCGGCGCCTACGTGCGGCAGTTCGGCCAGGAGCTCCTCGACGTCGCCTGCCTGGAGGCGGCCCGGTCGGGCGCCACCCTGGTCGGCGAGGACCTCGGGACGGTCGAGGAAGCGGCCCGATCCGCCATGGCCGAACGCGGCGTCGCCGGCTACCGGATCGCCTGGTTCGAGTCGCTGCCGCCCGAGCAGTGGCCGCGGCGTTCGGTCGGGATGCTGACCACCCACGACCTCCCGACGGTGGCGGGCATCTGGACGGGTGTCGACGAGCGCGACCGGCTCGCGGCCGGCCTACCAGCGGCACCGGACGAGGCGGCCCGACTCCGGGACGGACTCGCCCACTGGACCGAGGTCGGAACCGACGCCCCGGTCGCCGAGGTCGTCGCCGCAGCCCACCGGCGGCTGTGGGACAGCGGCAGCGACCTGGTGCTCGTCAGCGCCGAGGACGCCCTCGGCGAGGTGCACCGCCCCAACCTGCCCGGCACCCTGGACGAGCACCCCAACTGGCGCCGTCGCCTGCCGGGGCTGGACTTCGCGAACGCACCGCCCCCGGGGTGCGACCCCGACCGCCCCGGACCGGAGCACGCCCCGGGTTGACCACGCCGGTGGTCGGCCACGGGCGCCTCCTGAGGACTCGCCGTACACTCGGGCGCCGTGGCGGACGGCTCGTCGGACCAGCGTGCGGAGGGGGACCAGCACGACCCGGCGCGCCTGGTCGGTCTGCACCGGCTCGTGTCGGCATCCATGCGGGCGCTCGGCCAGGCCGTGGGCGACTCGATCGACCCGATCCTGAACAGCGCGCTCGCCGCCATCGGCACGTTCTCCGGGGTCGACCGCGCGTACATCTTCCTGATCGACGGCGACGGCGAGCACCTCAGCAACACCCACGAGTGGTGCGCACCGGGCAT
Organism: uncultured Actinomycetes bacterium; assembly: GCA_903852755.1. GTDB lineage: Bacteria > Actinomycetota > Acidimicrobiia > Acidimicrobiales > Microtrichaceae > SXMI01. Next base: position 2,657 of record CAINRS010000153.1, read on the forward strand.
CGATCCGGAGATCGGGAACCTCCAGCACGTGCCCAAGGCCGTCGCCGAGCCCTGGTTCGAGGCGTTCGAGCAGGAGCAGCACGTCTACGTCCCGGCCGTCGCCGAACTCGACGACAGCCAGGCCGAGCTGCGTTCGATCCTCGACGAGCAGGGCATCAGGTCGCTGCTCGTGGCGCCGCTCGGTTCCGGGGGCGAGATCCACGGGTTCATCGGGTTCGACTACGTGCGGCACCACGCCGAGTTCTCCCCTGCGGACCTCGACGTCCTGCGGATCCTGGCCGACACGATCGGCGCCACACTCGGCCGAATCTGGGCACAGGAACGGGCGTCGCGGGTAGAACTGGTCGACGGCCTGACCGGCCTGCCCAACCGGACGACGTACGTGGAACTCGTCGACCAGACCCTGGGTAGCGGACGGCGGCCCTCGACGCGGACCGCCCCGGGCCCCGGTGACCGACGGACCCCGGCGAGTGGTCGACGGGCCCTCGTCGGACTGATCGACCTCGACGAGTTCGCCGGGATCAACGAGACCTTCGGTTTCGACACCGGCGACGCGATCCTGGTGAAGGTGGCCGAGCGGCTCCAGTCGGCGCTCCGACCCGACGACCACGTGGCCCGGGTCGGCGCCGACGAGTTCGCGATCCTCGTCGACGACGCCGGTGACGACGCGACCGTCGACGCCATCTCGAGCCGGGTCGCCGCAGCGGTGAGCGAACCGGTCCACGTGGAGGGCACCGTGGCCACGGTCAGTGCCAGCATCGGGTTCAACGTCGACGATGGCTCCGCCGGGTCGGCAGCCGACCTGATCAGCGGGGCCGAGGTGGCCCTCCGGGAGGCCAAGGCGGCCGGAGGCGGCCGGGCGCAGTCGTTCGACCGGTCCAGTGGGGAACGAATCGCCGAGCGGGTGAACCTGACCATGCACCTCCGGTCCCCCGGGGGTCTCGACGCGCTGACGGTGGTGTACCAGCCGGCCGTGGAGCTGACGACGGGCCGGGTGCTCGGTGTCGAGGTCCTGGCCCGGTTCACGGGCCCGGACGGCACGCCGGTCCCGCCCGACGTGTTCATCCCCGTCGCCGAGGACTCGGGGATGATCGCCGCCCTCACCGGGCGCGTGGTCGAGATGGTCCTCGCGGACGTGGCCGAGCGGATCCGGCCGGCGACCCGGGGTCCACTCTCGTTGTCGATCAACGTCTCGGCCGGTCACCTCGAGCGGCCCGAGTTCATCGACGACCTCGCCCCCTACCTGGCCGCGGCCGCCGACAGCGACCCGGTGCGGCTGTGGATCGAGCTCACCGAGTCGGGGGCGCTCGTCGGCCACCCCGGGGCTCTGGCCAACCTGGACGCCGTGGCCGCCGCCGGGGTCAGGATCGCCATCGACGACTTCGGCACCGGGTACTCGTCGTTCGCCAGGCTGCGGCACCTGCCGATCCACGGCATCAAGGTGGACCAGTCGTTCGTCGCCGGGGTCGACGCCGATCCGGTCAACCAGTCCCTGATCCGGGCCCAGGTCGACATCGCCGAGGGGCTCGGGGTCCTGCTGCTCGCCGAGGGCTGCGAGACCGACGCCGAGGTGGCGACGCTCGTCGACCTGGGTGTCCACTTCGGCCAGGGGTTCGGCCTGCACCGGCCGATGCCGGTCGAGCAGCTGGTCGCGCTGTTGGCCGACCAGCCGCCGCAGACCTGACGGTGGCGTGCCCGGGGTGGGACTCGAACCCACACGCCCTCACGGACAGCGGATTTTGAGTCCGCCGCGTCTGCCATTCCGCCACCCGGGCCCGGCGGGCGATGCTACCCGCCAGCCGTGGCGTAGCGTGTCGGCGTGAGCGGATCGGACTCGAGGCGGAACCGGTGGTTCGGGGTGCTCGTGCTCGCCGCGGCCGCCATCGGCGCCGTCGTCGCCGGCAGGCAGGTGGCGCTCCACCGCGCCGAGCAGGACTTCGAGGCACGGCTGCGGGCGACCGACCTGCACCGGGACTGATCCCGGGCGACCCGGCCCGGATCAGCCGAGCGAGGCGAGCAACCGCTCGGGGGTGGCCTTCGGGCTGATCTTGTACCAGGCCTGCTCGACCTTGCCCCGCTCGTCGATCAGGAACGCCGAACGGACGATGCCCATGTAGGCCCGGCCGTAGAGCTTCTTCTCGCCCCACACGCCGTACTTCTCGGCCACGGCGTGGTCGGCGTCGGACAGCAGCGGGAACCCGAGGCCGTACTTCTCGTCGAAGCGAGCCTGCCGCTCGGGCTCATCGGGGCTGATGCCGATCACCGCGACGTCGCCGATGTCGCCGAGGACGTCCCGCAGCCCGCAGGCCTGCGTCGTGCAGCCGGGCGTGTCCGCCTTGGGGTAGAAGAAGACGAGCACCTTGCGTCCCTTGAACTGCGACAGGCGTACGGTGGTGCCCGTCTGGTCCCGCAGTCCGAACGCTGGGGCGCGGTCGCCGACGGTCAGTGCGTTGGAGGATGCCATGCGGCGAGCCTACGACGACCGCATCGGGCTCCGGAACGGGTCCCCGAGCCCTGACGCGCAGCGGGACCGCCCCGGAGGGCGGCCCCGCTGCGGACGGATCAGGTCACTTGCCGGACTTGGCCCGGTTCTTGAGCTTCGTCCCCGCCGTGACCTTGGCGGCGTTGGCCGCCGGCACCTGGATGGTCTCGCCCGTCTGCGGGTTGCGACCGGTGCGGGCCTTGCGGTGGGTCTGCTCGATCTTGAGGAAGCCCGGGATGGTCAGGGCCTCGCCGCCCTTGGCGACGACGTCACCCGCGATGTCCTCGAACGTGTCGAGCACCGCCTGCACGTCCTTCTTGGACAGATCCGTGCGCTGGGCGATGGTCTCGATGAGTTCGGTCTTGTTCATGTGGTTCCTCCAGGTGGGCGCCGGCTCGTGGTCACCGACGGCAAATGTCACGCATGTGATTAGCACGACCCGGCTGCGGTGGGGCGGATTCCGCCCGTGTTTCCGCGGTTTTCCGGCTCCGACGCGCGCTGCGTGGCTGCGAGCGGGGGCTCACGCCGAGGAATCTCACTCAGGGTGGTGAACAGCGGATCAGCCGGCGTCGAGCGCCGAGCGGAACGACCCCACCAGATCGGCCACCACCTCGGCCGCTGCAGCACCGGCACCGGCGGAGAGCACCCGGCGCACGACCGCGGAGCCGACCACCACGCCGTCGGCCACCCCGCACACCTCGACGGCCTGCTCCGGGGTGGAGATCCCGACGCCGACCAGGACCGGCAGGTCCGTGACCTCCTTCAGCCGCCGGGCGATCACCACGGCGGAGTCCGCCAGCGTGGAGCGTTCGCCGGTGACCCCGAGCAGGCCGACGGCGTAGACGAAACCGCGGGAACGCGCCACGATCCGCTCCAGCCGCTCGTCCGGTGCGGTCGGTGCCGCCAGGAGCACGGTCTCGACCCCGGCCCCGTCGGCGGCCTCGCACCACGGACCGGTCTCCTCGAGCGGGATGTCCGGCAGGATCGCGCCGGCGACCCCGGCGGCGGCCAGGGACGAGGCGAACCGGGTCCACCCCGCCCGGTCGACCAGGTTGGCGTAGGTCATCACCGCCGTCGGCACCCCGACCTCGGTCCGCCCCAGTTCGTCGATCAGGTCGGGTGGGTTGGCACCGGCCCGCAGGGCCAGCTCCGAGGCCTCCTGGATGACCGGCCCGTCCATCACCGGGTCGGAGAACGGGATTCCGACCTCGACGGCGTCCGCTCCGGCGGCGGCGGCGGCCTGCACGTGCGTGACCCACTCGCCGAGCCCACCCGTCAGGTACGGCACCAGGCACTTGCCACCGGCGTCCCGGCGGGCCCGGAGGGCGGTCTCGAGCGGACCCACCATCAGATCCGGTCGGCGAGGACGTCCATCATCTGGGCGACGTCCTTGTCGCCCCGACCGGACATGTTGACGAGCACCGTCCGACCGGCGAGCGCCGCACGCTCCCGCACCACCCAGGCCAGGGCGTGGGCCGGCTCGAGCGCCGGAATGATGCCCTCGGTGCGGGAGGTCAGCACGAACGCGTCGACCACCTCGGAGTCGTCGACCTGGTGGTAGGTGGCCCGGCCGGTCGAGGCCAGGTGCGAGTGCTCGGGACCCACCCCCGGGTAGTCGAGGCCCGCCGAGATCGAGTGCGCCTCGAGCACCTGCCCGAACTCGTCCTGCATGAGGTACGACCGCATGCCGTGCACGATCCCCGGGACGCCCCGGCCGACCGCCGCCCCGCCCGCCGGTTCGACCCCGACGAGCTCGACGGCCGGGTCCTCGGCGAAGCCGGAGAAGATGCCGGCCGCATTGGAGCCACCGCCCACACAGGCCACCACGACGTCGGGCGGACCGCCGAGCAGGTCGCGGCACTGGACGGCCGCCTCCGAGCCGATCACCCGGTGGAACTCCCGCACCATCCACGGGTACGGGTGGGGCCCCATCACCGACCCAAGGCAGTAGTGACTGTGCTCGACCGATGCGACCCAGTCCCGCATGGCCTCGTTGACGGCGTCCTTGAGGGTGCGACTACCCGAGGTCGCCGGAGTGACCTCGGCGCCGAGCAGCCGCATCCGGAACACGTTCAGCTCCTGTCGGGCCATGTCGACCTCGCCCATGTAGACGAGGCACTCCATCCCGAGCAGCGCTGCGGCCGTCGCCGTGGCCACGCCGTGCTGGCCGGCGCCGGTCTCGGCCACCAGCCGGGACTTGCCCATCCGCCGGGCGAGCAGGGCCTGGCCCAGGACGTTGTTGATCTTGTGGCTCCCGGTGTGGTTCAGGTCCTCCCGCTTGAACAGCACCCGGACCCCGAGCTCGGCCGACAGCCGGTGGCACTCGGTCAGCGGGCTCGGCCGACCGGCGTAGTCGGCGAGCAAGGAATCGAGCTCACCGCGGAACTCCGGATCGGCCCAGGCGGAGCGGAACCCCCGGTCGAGCTCGGCCAGCGCCGGCACCAGGGTCTCGGGCACGAAGCGGCCGCCGTACTCGCCGAAGCGACCGGTCGTGTCGGGCTCGCCCATGACCTGGCCCGCTGCGGCCACGGCTGCTGGATCCGGCGCGGTGCTCACCGGCGCAAGGTACTCCCGGTCGCCGTCCACACCCCAACGGGTTGGACGGATCCGAACCTGCGCTCAGTCCGTGGCCCAGTCGAACGGGCCGTGACCGTCGGGGTGGTGCGGTGCCGGGGCGGCGGCCCGGGCCGCGTGGACGAACGCCCGGACCCGTCGCGGGTCCTTGCGCGAGGGATCACCCCGGACCTCCACCCCCGTCGAGGTGTCGACACCCCACGGGTGGACGGAACGGACCGCCTCACCGACGTTGTCGGGGGTGAGACCGCCGGCCAGGATCAGCCGCCCCGAGGCCGGGGCGCCCTCGATGGCCGACCAGTCGAACACCCGCCCGGTCCCGGGTGAGGGCCCGTCGACGAGCACGGCGTCGGCCCCGTACTCGGTGACGGTGTCCCACCGGGACTCGCCCGCCGTGAGCGCGACGATGAGCGCCTGACAGTAGGGCCGGATCGCAGCGGCGTGCTCGGTCGTCTCGTGACCGTGCAACTGCGCGGCGCGCAGGCCAGCGCCGAGCAACGTGTCGATGACGAAGCGCGGCTCCTGGTCCCGGAAGACCCCGACGGTCACGACGTCCGGGGGCAGGCGCCGGGTGATCTCGCGCACCGTCCCCACCGTCACCTGCCGCGGGCTCGGGGCGAACACGAACCCCACCGCGTCGGCGCCCATGGCCGCCGCCATGAGCGCGTCCTCTGCGTTGGTGATGCCGCAGATCTTGACGAACACCTCCGCAGGGTAACGCCGGCACCCCCGGCGATCCGGGGACTCCCGTCGCTCAGGGTGCGGCGGTCCGCAGCGCCGCGACGGCCGCCGCGGGGTCCCCGGAGGTCACCAGGTGCTCCCCCACCAGCACCGCGTCGTACCCGGCGGCGCGCAGGACCGCCGCGTCCCCGGGGCCCCGCACCCCCGACTCGGCCACCCGGACCAGTGACGCCGGGATGGCGTCGGCGACGCGCACCGCCCGCTCCTGGTCCACCTCGAAGGTCACCAGGTCGCGCTGGTTCACCCCGAGCGCGACCTGCGGCCCCGCACCGTCCGCGTCCGGAAGGTCCACGCAGGCGAGCGTCCGGGCCACCTCGGCCTCGTCGTGGACCTCGACGAGCACGTCGAGACCGACTTCGGCAGCGGTCCGGGCGAACGAGGCGAGCTCGCCGTCGTCGAGGGCCGCGACGATCAGGAGGACGCAGTCGGCACCCATGATCCGGGCGTCGAGCACGTCCCGCTCGGAGACCGTGAAGTCCTTGCGCAGCACCGGGAGACCCGCCGCCGACCGGGCCGCCTGCAGGTCGGCGACGGACCCGCCGAAGAACTGCTCGTCGGTGAGCACCGACAGGCACGCTGCGCCGCCGTCGCGGTAGGCCGTCGCCACGTCGACCGGGTCGAGGGACTCGGCGAGTCCACCCTTGGACGGCGAGCGCCGCTTGACCTCGGCCACCACCGAGAGGCCGGCACCACCGCGCAGTGCCGCGACGAATCCACGCGTCGGTGCTCCGCGTGCTGCGGACTCCCGGAGCGCACCGAGGGACCGGGTGTCGGCGGCCGCTGCGGCTCGGTGGACGCGCAGGATCTCGTCGAGGTAGGTGGCCACGGTCGCAGCGTACCGAGCCGGGACCGGGGGCTCAGCCCCGGTCGTTGGCCTTGGACCGGGCCACGGCCACGATGGGGACGCCGACGAACGCGAGCAGCGCCACGAGCAGCGCGGCGAACGCGGCGGCGAGCAACGCACGGATCCCGGTCATGGCCGCTGCGGCGAGCAGGACGAGGCCGGCGACGAACAGCAGCGGCGGTCCGGCGCCCAGCACCCGGCCGACCGCCGTGCGCTCGTCGTAGGGGTCGTTCCGGTGGCGCCAGTCGTCGTCCGGGTCCTCGTCGGGGTCGTCCGCCTCGAGCGGGGTGAACGACCGGGACGGACGGGCCAGCACCGGGCCGTCGGGCGGGACGTGGCCGGCACGTCGGTCGTGCGCCGCCCGGGCGTCCGGGTCACCGACCAGCGCCCACGCCGCGTTCACGGCCCGCATCCGCTCCTCGGCGGCGCGCTGAGCCACGGGATCCGATGCGTGCCGGTCGGGGTGGGCGGCCCGGGCCCGGGCCAGGTAGGCGGCCCGGACCTCCGCCGCAGTGGCCGACGGGTCGACCCCGAGCACCTCGTAGGGGTCGGCCGTGCTCACGCCCGCTCGCCGTGATCGACCGGCAGCTCCCGAACCAGACCGGAGGCGCTGCCGCCGGGCCACCGGAGCTCCACCCGGTCGCCGGCCTCGACGGACCGGTGCAGCAGTGACAACGCCACTGCGGAGTCGGCACCGGTCGCCGCGACCGAGCTGAGCGAGCCGCGGGCCTGGCCGTCGGACAGCACCTCGGTTCCGACCGGGGGCACGACCGGTCCCTCGACGAGCACGGCCCTGAGTCGACGGGGGGTGTTGCTCCCCCGGCTGTCGACGCGGGCGACGAGCTCCTGGCCTGTGTAGCAGCCCTTCGTGAAACTGACCGAGGCCTCGACGAGCCACACGCCCGCCTCGGCGGGGATGACCGTGTCGTCGAGTTCGCTCCCCATGGCCGGCCAGCCGCAGCTGATGCGGAGCGCCTCGGCGGCGGCGTCGTCGAGCACCTCGACACCCGCCGGGACCGTCAGCTCGGCTGCGAGCAGGTCCACCCCCTCGAGTCCGCGCCAGTCGACCGGTGCCGACAGCAGCTCCCCGGTGGTGGCGGCCGCCGACCGGTCGGCGACGACCGCGGCCGCAATCAGGGCCGCACCGGGGCCGCGCAGTCCGACCCACGCCCACCGTTCGACCCCGATCGTCACGTCGACCCGGAGCAGGAACCGACGGAGCCGGGACTCGACCCGGTCCCCCCAACCGGGATCGACGTCCAGCAGGAGACGCTGCTCGTCGGTGCGCCACACGCGGAGCCAGGCGTCGATCCGTCCCTGCGGTTCGAGCAGAAGGGACCAGGTGCGGTCCCCGACGGCGAGCGCAGCCACGTCGGCTGACAGCTGGCCCTGCAGGTAGGTGACGGCGTCGGCGCCCGAGACGCTCACCACGTCGCGCTCCCCCACCAGCGCCACCGTCGGCGACATCGTCGCGGCTGTCCCGTCCACGGGCTCAGTCTGGCGCGGCCCGCCGCTGGGCGGTGATCCGCTCCGCGATCGGCACGGCGCTGAGCAGCGCCGCAGCCTTGTTGCGGGTCTCGAGCTCCTCGTCGACCGGGTCCGAGTCGGCGACCACACCCGCTCCGGCCTGGACCGAGGCGCGCCGCATCCCGTCGGGGCCGGGGGGCTCGACGAGCATCGTCCGGATGGCGATGGCCGTGTCGATGTTGCCGGAGAAGTCCAGGTAGCCGACCACGCCCGCGTAGGGGCCCCGACGGGTCGGCTCGAGGTCGTCGATGATCTCCATGGCCCGCACCTTGGGTGCGCCGGACACCGTGCCCGCCGGCAGCGTGGCTCGCAGGACGTCGATCGGGCTCCGACCGGGGGCCAGGGTGCCCGAGACCTGCGACGTCAGGTGCATCACGTGGCTGTAGCGCTCGAGGGTCATGAACTCGTCGACGGTGCAGGTCCCGAACTCGACGACCCGTCCGACGTCGTTGCGGGCGAGATCGACGAGCATCAGGTGCTCCGCCCGTTCCTTGGGGTGCTCCTGCAGCTCGGCGGCGAGCAGCCGGTCGTGCTCGTCGTCACGGCCCCGGAACCGCGTCCCGGCGATCGGCCGCGACACCACCTGGCCGCCGAGCAGCTGCACCATCGGTTCCGGGGAGCAGCCGACCAGTGTGAGGTCGGGCTCCCGCACGAAGTACATGTACGGCGACGGGTTCACCTGGCGGAGCGTCCGGTAGATGTCGAGCGGCTCGGCGCTGGTGGTGAAGCTGAACCGCTGGGAGAGCACGACCTGGAAGATGTCGCCGGCGAGGATGTGCTCCTGGGCGGCCCGCACCGCCGCCGCGTACTCCCCCGACGCCATCGACGACGTGACCTCGACGGTCTCGTCGGTGCGTTCGGGCGGCAGGACCAGCGGCTCGTCGAGCGGACGTGCACCATCGGCCGCGAGTCGTCGGAGCCGCTCCAGCGCACCGTCGTACGCGGCGTCGACCGCCGTGTCGTCGGCACCGGCGGGGACCACGGCGTTGGCGATGAGCGTGACCTGCTGCGACCAGTGGTCGTAGGCGGCGAGCTCGCCGATGAACGACAGCACGGCGTCGGGGAACCCGCGGTCGTCGACCGGAGCATCGGGCAGCCGCTCGACCTCCCGGACGACGTCGTAGCCCAGGTGGCCGACGAGCCCGGAGTGCAGGGGTGGCAGCGGGGCCCCGAAGGCCGCCTCGTCGGGCGCGCGGTACTGCTCGAGCAGGGCCTCGAGGGCGGCGAGCACGCCCCGGTCGGTCGGCACGTCGAGGTGGAGGGTGCCGCTCACCTCGACGTGTTCGCCACGGGCCTCGAGCCGGGCGAGCGGATCACGGCCGATGAACGACCACCGGCTCCAGCGTCCACCGTGGTCGACGGACTCGAGCAGGAAGCCCGACCGGCCGGTGTCGTCGTCACCGCAGAGCCGGGCGAAGGCGGCGAGCGGCGTGGTCAGGTCGGCGAGCAGGGTCTCGCAGACCGGGACCACGCGGTGGTCGGCCGCGAGCTGCCGGAACACCTCACGGGACGGGTGGACCACGGTCGGCTCCGGTCGGCTCAGGCCGGACCGGGCCGGTCGGGCGCGGTCACGTCGGAGCCGAACCGGCGGGAGAAGCAGGTGAAGGAACCCGTGTGGCACGCACCGGCTCCCTCCTGTTCGACCAGGAACAACAGGGTGTCTCCGTCGCAGTCGAACCACGCCGACCGGATGAACTGACGGTCACCCGAGGTGTCACCCTTGCGCCACACCTCCTGGCGGGAACGGGACCAGAACACCGTCCGACCCTGCTCCAGGCTCATCCGGAGCGTCTCGGCGTTCATCCACGCCAGCATGAGCACGGCCCTGGTCTCGACGTCCTGGACGATCGCAGCGACCAGACCGTCGCTGTTGAAGCGGACCTGCTCGAGATCCTCGGGACGGACCTCGACGGGCGTCACGGCCGGTGCGTCGCTCACGTGACCATCGTAGGAGCCAGCCGGAGACGACCCGAAACGGGTTGGTGACGCGGTGTCCGCCTCCGTCAGCCGCAGACCGCCGGCGCCAGATCACCGGCGCAAGGGTCAGAGGTAGAGACCGGTGTGGCCGTCGTCGAGGCGCTCGGCGGCCACGGCGTGGATGTCGCGCTCACGCAGGATGATGAACGTCTCACCCCGGACCTCGACCTCGGCGACGTCCTCCGGGTTGAACAGCACCTGGTCGCCCTCCTCGACGGACCGCACGTTCGGTCCGGCGGCCCGCACCTCGGCCCAGGTGAGCCGACGACCCAGCTGCGCCGTGGCAGGGATCAGGATCCCCCCGGCCGAACGACGCTCCGCGTCACCGGCGTCCTGCTGGACGAGCAGCCGGTCGTTCAGCATGCGGACCGGCAGCTTGTCGCTGCGGCCCATGGACCCTGCGCCACCCCGGTCGCCGTCGGCCCCGGCGTCCGTGGCCGACGCGGGCCCGTCCTCGTCGGTCGGAGTGCCCGGGTCGTCCACACCCGAACGGTACCGCAGGTCACGCGCCGCTCCCCCGCCGGCCCGGGGTCTCCGAGCAGGTCCGACCGCTCAGGCGAACGCAGCACCGAGACGCTCGACGGCCTCGGCGAGCACCTCCGGCTGCTTGCAGCAGGCGAAGCGCACGAGCGTCCTGCCGTCGGCCGGATCGGCGTAGAAGACCTGGTTCGGGATCGCCACCACCCCGGCCCGCTCGGGCAGTTCCCGACAGAACTCGAGTCCGTCCGTGACACCGAGCGACGCCACGTCGGCGGTGACGAAGTAGGTGCCGTCCGGCCGGAACACCCGGAGCCCGATCGACTCGAGGCCGTCGCAGAGCAGGTCGCGGCGACGCTCGAGCGACGACCGGAGATCGGCCACCACGTCCTCCACGTCGTCGAGCACACCGGCGATCGCCACCTGGAACGGCGTCCCGCCCGAGTAGGTCAGGTGCTGCTTCACCGCACGGACCGCCTGCACCAGCTCCGCAGGGCCCGACACCCACCCGACCTTCCATCCGGTGACCGAGCAGGTCTTGCCCGCCGACGAGACGGTGAGGGTGCGCTCGAACATGCCCGGGAGCGTGGCGAGCGGGACGTGTCGGTGGTCGTCGAAGACCAGGTGCTCGTAGACCTCGTCGGTCACGACGAGCACGTCGGCAGCACGGCAGACCTCGGCGAGGATGCGGAGTTCGTCGGCGCTGAGCACGTGACCCGTCGGGTTGTGCGGACTGTTGACCAGCACCAGCCGGGTCCTCGCTCCGACCGCCGCCCGGAGCTCCTCCGGGTCGAACGTGTACTCGGGGGGCCGCAGCGTGACGGTGCGCAGCGTGGCGCCGGCGAGGGCGACGACGGCGGCGTACAGGTCGAAGTACGGCTCCAGGACGACCACCTCGTCGCCGGGTCCGCACAGTGCCAGGACGGCGGCCGCCAGCGCCTCGGTCGCACCCACGGTGATCTGCACGCCGAGCTCGGGGTCGACCTCGAGCCCGTAGCGGCGGTGCTGGTGGCGGGCCACTGCCGCCCGGAGCTCCGGCACGCCGGTGCCCGGGGGGTACTGGTTGTGGCCGGACCGGAGCGCCGCGACGGCGGCGTCGAGCACCGCTGCGGGCGGGTCGGTGTCGGGGAAGCCCTGGCCCAGGTTGACCGACCCGGTGCGCACCGCCGCCGCCGTCATCTCGGCGAAGATCGACGACCGGAACGGCCGCATGCGCTCGACGAGCGGATCAGCAGGTCCTGCGTCCGGGTTCACGACGGCGGTGCGACCGGACGCACCCGCACACCCGCCTGCTGCATGGCGAGCTTCGCCTCGGCGACGGTGTGCTGACCGAAGTGGAAGATCGACGCTGCCAGGACCGCGTCGGCCCCGGCCACCGTCACGCCCTCGACCAGGTGTCCCAGATCGCCCACGCCGCCCGAGGCGATCACGGGCACCGACGACACGTCGACCACCGCACGAGTGAGGTCCAGGTCGAACCCGTCACGGGTGCCGTCGCGGTCCATGGAGGTGAGCAGGATCTCGCCGGCACCGAGCTCGACCACCCGGGCCGCCCACTCGAGCGTGTCGATCCCCGTCGGGGTCCGACCCCCGTGGGTGAACACCTGGTGCTCCGGACCGCCGGTGGTCGGACGGTCGGCAGCGCGCCGACGACTGTCGATCGCCACCACGACGCACTGGGCGCCGAACTCGTCGGCGATCTCGGCGACCAGCTCGGGGCGGTCGACCGCGGCGGTGTTGACCCCGACCTTGTCGGCACCCTCGCGCAGCAGACGCCGGGCGTCGTCGACGGAGCGCACCCCGCCGCCGACCGTGAAGGGGATGAACACCTCCTCGGCGGTGCGCCGGACGACGTCGAGGATCGTGTCACGGGCGTCCGACGACGCGGTGATGTCCAGGAAGACCAGCTCGTCGGCACCCTCCGCGTCGTAGCGCTCCGCGAGCTCGACCGGATCGCCGGCATCGCGGAGGTCCACGAAGTTGACCCCCTTGACGACCCGACCGGCGTCCACGTCGAGACACGGGATGACGCGGGCGACGTTCACGACGATCCACCGGTTCCCAGCCCGCCGGCCCCCGACGCTCCGGTCCCTGACGCTCCGGTGAGCGTCTCGACGGCGGCGGCGACGGTGAAGGCACCCTCGTAGACCGCCCGGCCCACGATGGCCCCGGCGAGCGAGCGGCCGCCGGCTCGCAGCGCGTGCAGCGCCCGCAGGTCGTCGAGCGTGCCGACCCCACCGGATGCGATCACGGGGATGCTCGACCGGGCCAGCACCTCACCGAGTCCCACCAGGTCCGGACCCTCCAGGGTCCCGTCCCGGCCGATCTCGGTGACGACCAGCGCCTCGGCACCCGAGGACGCGAACGACTCGACCAGGTCGAACAGGTCCCGGCCGGACCCCTCGAGCCACCCGCGCACGGCGACCTCCCGTCCGCGGGCGTCGAGTCCGACCGCCACCCGGTGCTCGGCGGCGAGCTCGGCCACGAGCTCCGGCTGCTCGAGCGCGGCGGTCCCGAGGACGACCCGGGCGACACCCAGGTCGAACAGCGCCCGGGCCGCACCGGCGGTGCGGACGCCCCCGCCGGTCTGCACGGGCACGTCCACGGCGGCGGCGATCGCCCCGACGACCTCGCGGTTGCGGGGTGCTCCCGTGCGGGCTGCGTCGAGGTCCACCACGTGGATCCACGGCGCCCCCTCGGCCTCGAAGGCGAGCGCCTGCGCGACGGGGTCGTCGCCGTAGACGGTGCCGCGGTCGTAGTCCCCCTGGTACAGCCGCACGCAGCGACCCTCGAGCAGGTCGATCGCCGGGTACAGGTCCATCACGGGCGACCTCCCCCGGCGATCCGCACGAAGTTCGCGAGCAGGTCGAGTCCCGATCGACCCGACTTCTCGGGATGGAACTGGACGGCCCAGACCGAGCCCCGCCGAGCAGCGGCCGCCACCGGTCCGCCGTAGTCACACGTCGCGACGACGTCACCGGTGCGCTCCGCTGCGAACGAGTGGACGAAGTACATCCAGGGCTCGGGGCCCAGGCCGTCGAACAACTCGTCGGGACGGTCGAGCCGCAGCGTGTTCCACTGCATCTGCGGTCGCTTGACCCCCTCGGGCAGTCGTCGCACCGCTCCGGGGAGGACCCCGAGGCCGACCGCCCCGGGCGACTCGTCGGAGGACTCGAACAGCAGCTGCATCCCGACGCAGATCCCGAGGAACGGCACGCCCTCGCCGACCGCTCGCCGGGCCACCTCGTCGAGCCCTCGCTCGGCGAGGGCGTCGGCGCACGGCCCGAAGGACCCGACACCGGGCAGCACCACGGCGTCCGCGGCCGCCACGTCGGCCTCGTCGGCGGTCAGGCGGGCGTCCGCACCCACGTGCTGGAGTGCCTTCTCGGCGGAGCGGAGGTTGCCGATCCCGTAGTCGAGCACGGCCACCGCCGGTGCGCTCACGCAGCCGCTCCGACCAGGGGTCCCATCACAGCGTGCCCTTGGTGGACGGCAGCTCGGTGCCCTCCACCCGCACCGCGTCGCGCAGGGCACGGGCCGCCGCCTTCACCGACGCCTCGACGACGTGGTGGGTGTTGCGGCCCCGGACCATGGTCAGGTGCAGCGTGATCCCGGCCGAGGTGACGAACGCCCGCCAGAACTCCTCCATGAGCTGCGGGTCGAACGGCGGGTCACCGAGGATGCGCTCCCCCGGCGGCGACACCTCGTAGTGGAGGTACGGCCGACCGGACAGGTCGAGGACCGCCTCGACGACCGCCTCGTCGAGCGGCACCCGGATCGACGAGAACCGGCGCACGCCCCGCTTGTCGCCGAGCGCCTCGGCCAGCACCCCACCGAGCAGGATGCCGGTGTCCTCGACGGTGTGGTGGGCGTCGATCGCCAGGTCCCCCGCCGCCTCGACGCGCAGGTCGAACCCACCGTGTCGGCCGAGCTGGTCGAGCATGTGGTCGAAGAACGGGAGCCCCGTCACACAGTCGGTGGTTCCCGTGCCGTCGACGTCGACCTCGACACTGATCGAGGTCTCGGCGGTGCTGCGCTGACCCGTGGCCCGGCGGGAACCTGCTGCGTTGCTCACCCGGCAAGGTTCGCACACCGGCGAGCCGGTGCGACAACGAATCGACGGCTCAGGCGGTGGTCGGCCGGTCGAGCACCGCGGCGAGCGCGGCCACGAACGCGTCGTTCTCGGCGGGCGTGCCGACCGTGACCCGCAGGCAGCCCCGGAGCCGCGGCCACGACGAGCAGTTGCGCACCAGCACCGAGCGGTCGACGAGTCCCTGCCAGACCCGGTCGCCGTCGCCGCCGGGCGGCCGGAACAGGACGAAGTTGGCGCCGCTCGGCCACTGCTCGACACCCAGGCGGTCGAGTTCGGCAGCGAGCCGTTCCCGCTCGCGGACCAGCGCAGCGACCCGTTCCCGCATCTCACCGACGAAGTCGAGCGCCACCACTCCGGCGAGCTGGGTGAGCGAGTCGAGGTGGTACGGCAGGACCACCTGTTCGATCTGCTGCACCGCCCAGGTCGGCCCGACCAGGTAGCCGAGGCGCAGCGCGGCGGCCGACCACGTCTTGGAGAAGGTCCGGGTGACCACGACGTTGCGGTCCTCGGCGACGAGCGACAGCGCCGAGTGGTCCGAGAACTGCCCGTAGGCCTCGTCGACGACGAGCAGCGCACCCACGTCCTCGGCGGCGTCGAGCACGGCCGCCACGGTCGCCGGGTCCTCGACCCGACCCGTCGGGTTGTTGGGCGAGCAGAGGAACACCACCGCCGGTCGCGACCCGACCACGGCGGCCACCGCAGCGTCGACGTCCAGGGTGAAGTCGTCGCGACGATCGACCTCGAGGACCTCGCTGCCGCACACCCGACTGATGTGGGCGTGGAGGGCGTAGGTCGGCTCGAAGCACAGGACGCGACGTCCCGCACCGGCGTAGGTGAGCACGATCGACTGGAGGACCTCGTTGGATCCGTTGGCGGCGAGCACGTTCGCCGCGGTGAAGGACCACGGCGCACCGTCGGACTCGACCTCGGCGACCCGGGCGCGCAACGGCAGCGCCGACCGCTCCGGGTAGCGGTTCCACGGCACGGCCCGGGCGGCGGTCAGGAACGCATCACTGAAGGCGTCGGGCGGTGGGACCGGGGCCTCGTTGGTGTTGAGGCGCACCGCCACGTCGAGCTGCGGCGAGTGGTAGCCCTCGACGAGCGCCAGGTCCTCGCGGACCTGCGGGCGCGTCACGGGGAACCGCCGGTCGAGCGCGCCCTGCGGCGCAACCGGATGCTCTCGGCGTGGGCGTCGAGGCCCTCGGCGTCCGCCAGCGCCTCGACCGCCGGCGCGAGCGCGTCGAACCCGTCGCCGCTGACCGTCACCACGTGGTGCTGCCGCAGGAAGTCGTCGACGGTCAACGCCGAGGCGAACCGGGCGGTGCCGTCGGTCGGGAGCACGTGGCTGGGGCCGGCGAGGTAGTCGCCGATCGACGCCGGCGACCACGGACCGACGAACACCGCCCCGGCGTTGCGCACCAGCGGCAGCAACGGCTCCGGCTCGGCGACCAGGAGCTCGAGGTGCTCGGGCGCCACCGCGTTGGCGACGGCGATGGCCGCCGGGGCCGAGTCGACCAGGACCACGTAGCCGCTGCGACCGAGGGTCGCAGCGATCTCGTCGCGTCGCGGTGCGGCTGCGGTCAGCCGTTCGATCTCGGCGGTGACGGCGTCGGCGACGGCCGGGTCCCACGTCACGAACCACGCCAGACCGTCCGGCCCGTGCTCGGCCTGCAGGATGACGTCGACCGCTGCGAACTCAGCAGGACTGCTCCCGTCGGCGACCACGACGACCTCGCTCGGACCGGCGAACGCCGCGGCCACGCCGACCGAGTCGGCCACCTCCCGCTTGGCCGTCGCCACCCAGGCGTTGCCCGGACCGCACACCACGTCGACCGGCCGGATGGTCTCGGTCCCGTAGGCGAGCGCAGCGATGGCCTGGGCGCCCCCGACCGCGTACACCTCGTCGACGCCCGCC
>CAINRS010000154.1 GCA_903852755.1 uncultured Actinomycetes bacterium
ACCCGCACCTGTTCGAGGAGATCCGGGTCCGGGTCGCCGAGGGACGGTGGGTGCCCGTCGGGGGCATGTGGGTCGAGGCGGACACCAACCTGGCGGGTGGTGAGGCGCTGATCCGCCAGTTCACCCATGGCCAGCGGTTCTTCGAGGAGCACTTCGGCGTGCGCTGCACCGAGACGTGGATCCCCGACGTCTTCGGCTACCCGGCGTCGCTGCCCGGCATCATGGAGCACGCCGGGATCGAGCGGTTCCTGACCCAGAAGCTCTCGTGGAACCAGACGAACCGGTTCCCCCACCAGACGTTCTGGTGGGAGGGCATCGACGGCTCGACGGTGTTCACCCACTTCCCGCCGGTCGAGACCTACAACGCCACGTTCGAACCCCACGAGTTGTTCTTCTCGGTGCGCAACTTCGCCGAGCGCGGCCGCGCCACGCGCAGCCTCATGCCGTTCGGGTGGGGCGACGGCGGCGGCGGACCGAGCCCCGACATGATGGAGACGTTCCGACGCACCCGGGACCTCGAGTGGGTGCCCCGCCTCGAGATCACCTCACCCGAGGAGTTCTTCGACGCCGCCATCGCGGAGTACCCGGACGCCCCGCGGTGGGTCGGCGAGCTCTACCTCGAGATGCACCGCGGGACCCTGACCTCCCAGGCCGACACCAAGGTCGGGAACCGGCGGAGCGAGCTGCTCCTGCGGGAGGCCGAGCTCTGGTGGACCGCTGCCGCGGTGCAGCTCGGGGACCCCGGGCGGTACCCCGCCGCCGAGGTGGACCGGATCTGGAAGACCGTCCTGCTCCACCAGTTCCACGACATCCTCCCGGGGAGCTCCATCGGCTGGGTGCACCGTGAGGCCGCTGCCACCTACGCCGAGGTGGCCGGCCAGCTCGAGGGGCTCATCGCCGCAGCGCTCGCCGAGGTCGCCGGGGACGGCGTGACCGTGGCCAACGCCGCGCCCGCCGACCGGGACGAGGTGGCCGTGCTGCCGCCCGGGCACCCCGCCGCGGCGGCGGTCCGCGGCGGGACGGGCGCCCAGGAGCTCGCCGACGGTTCGGTCGCCACGTGGGTCTCGGCCCCCGCCCTCGGGACGGCACCGCTCGGCACGGCCGCACCCGACGATGCGGTCGAGTCCGTGACGGACGGTGACGCCGTCGTGCTGCGCAACGCCCACCTCGAGGTCCGCGTCGAGTCCGACGGGACGATCTCGTCGCTCGTCCACCGACCCTCCGGACGGGAGTTCGTCGCCCCGGGGGAACGCGCCAACGAACTGCAGGTGCACCCCGACCTGCCCAACGCGTTCGACGCGTGGGACATCGAGGACTTCAACCGTCGCAAGGTCGCGCCCGTCGAGGGACCCGGGCACGTGGAACTGACCGACTCCGGACCGCTCGTCGCCCGGGTGGTCGTGGAACGTTCGTTCCGCTCGTCCACGGTCCGCCAGACACTCGAGCTCCGGGCGTGCTCACCACGACTCGACGTGCACGCCGAGTTCGACTGGCACGAGCAGGAGCACCTCCTGCAGGTCGCCTTCCCGCTCGACGTGCACACGACCGAGCTCACCCGGGAGATCCAGTTCGGCCGGACCACCACCCCGATCCACACCAACACGAGCTGGGACGCGGCGCGGTTCGAGGTGTGCGCCCACCGGTGGGTCGACCTCTCCGAGCACGGCGCCGGCGTGGCGCTCCTCAACGACGGCCGCTACGGACACCACGCCGAGCGTCGCCGCACCGTCGACGGCGAATCGTGCACGACGCTGTTCCTGACGCTCCTGCGCGGCGCCCGCTACCCGGACCCCCGCCAGGACCAGGGTCGGCACCGCTGCACGTGGTCGCTGCTGCCGCACGAGGGCGACCTCGACCGGGCCGGGGTCGTCGACGAGGGGTACCGACTGAACCTGCCCGTGCGACTGGTGACCGGCGAGCGGAACGCCGCGCCGCCGCCACCCGTGGTGACCGTCGAGGGACCGGGCGTCGTGGTCGAGGCGGTGAAGCTCGCCGACGACGGGTCCGGTGACGTCGTCGTCCGGCTCTACGAGTCCACCGGCGGGCGGGTCGACGCCACCCTCCGGCCCGGCTTCACCGCCCGGGGCGTCGTCGCCACCGATGCCCACGAGTCCGCCGACACCACCGTGCGGCGACCGGAGCTGACACCCGACGGGGACGGCGTGCGAATTCGGCTCCGCCCGTTCCAGATCGCCACGATCCGGATCGAACGATCGTGAGCCGGCCCGTCCGGGTGGTCCGGGCCGCTGCTGCTCGCTAGCGTCCTGCGCCGATGACGGTCTTCCTGGTCCGCCACGCCTCTGCCGGTACCCGCGACCACACCGATCCCGGCGACGGAGAACGGATCCTCGACGCGACCGGCACCCTGCAGGCGGAGCAACTCGCCGAGTGGCTGCGCCACGAGGACGTCCGGCGCATCATCAGCAGCCCGATCCGACGGTGCGCACAGACCGTCGAGCCGCTCGCCAAACTGCTCGACCTGCCGGTCGAGGTCGACCACCGGCTGGGCGAGGGCTCCGAACTGTCAGCAGCCTGGGCCGCCCTCACCGACGCCGCCACGTCCGACGGCGACACGGTGCTCTGCAGCCACGGCGACCTGATCCCCGAGCTCATCAGCCGGCTCCGCCGTCGCGGCATGCAGGTACCGGGTCGGAGCGGCTGCAGCAAGGGATCCACCTGGGTGCTGCAGCACTGGGACGGTGAGCGGTTCGCCACCGGCCTCTACACCCCGGTCAAGGCCTGACCCCCGATCCACGACGGCCGGGACCCGTCACGGGTGGTGCGCTACGCTCCCCTGCGGTGCAGCGGCGAGGGGCCGGAGCACCGGGGGAGATCGAACTCATGGGCACGAGCGCCGTCCACCGTCACCACACCGCCGCCGTCGTCATCGCGGCGATCGCCGGACTCGCCGTCGTCGCGGCGTCGTGCACCCCGCCGGCGGGCCCGCCGCCCCGTGACTGGGTCGTCCGGCCGGTGTCCATCACCGTCCAGGACCAGGAGGACACCGACGCCGGCGACGAGCCCTACGTGATCCAGGTGGGCTTCCGGTCCAAGCTCGGCGTGGCCGGCTCCACCGACGTGACCGTGGCCTCGCAGTGCCGGTCCGGTGCGCTGCCCGCTGCCGACGTCGGTCGGGTCGGTGCCACCGTTCCGGTTCCGGCCGGGAGCGCGGACATCCGCCTCGACGACGTCACCAACCTCGACGTCGGCGACCTGGCACTCGGTCTGGCGCCGCTCGAGGTCATCGGGACCCTGGCGTTCGTGACCGAGCGCGACGGCATCTTCGCCAGCTGCGCCATCACCGACCTGCTCGACTCCTCCCTGACGCCGCTGCTGTCCGACGCCCTCGAGCTCCTCATCGCATCCCAGCCCGTCCCGCCCACGCAGGAGCAACTGATCGCGCTGATCACCGACAACATCAGCTCGCTGCTCGGCGTCATCGGTGGGCTCATCGCAGCCCTCATCGAGGGGCTGGGCAACCCCGACGACATCATCGGGATCGCCGCCCAGATCCACCTGCCGACGGCGGGGGCGTTCACCGACCTGCTCAACGGGGCGTTCCAGGTGGCCGGACTGTTCGACCCGGACCTGGCGCTCGGCGTGCTCCCCCTCGACGACCTCGGCTCCGGGATCAGGATCCGGGTGGGATCGCTGAGCCCGTCGACGGTGGACCTGCCGCTCGGGATCCCGGGGACGTCCTACGTCTACCGGTCGAGCATCGTCCCGGGCTGAACCCGGCACCGCCCGATCACTACCACCCCGGTCGCTCCCACCCCGATCGCTGCCGCACCGCTCCGCCGGTGGGCACCGGGTCAGGTCGCCGGCGGTGGCGTCCGCTCCTCGAGACCCCAGGGCGAGTCGTAGTCGCCCGCCAGCAGGTCGAGGAACGGTACCGGCGGCAGGGCCTCGGGTCCGAGCAGCCCGGCACCTGACCAGACTCCGGCGTCGATCAGCTCGCAGGCCACGACCGGCCCGACCGCCGTCTGCCACACGACCGCCTGTGCACCGTCGCGTGCCATGGTCTCGGCGTTGTCGACCACGTGGTACAGGTACACCTCACGCTCGCCGGTCGGCCTGCCCTGCGCGTCGGCGCCGACTCCGGTGACCCACGTCCCGGCGCAGGTGCGCCCCTCGATCCGGTCCCCCAGCTCGGCCGGATTCGGCAGGCAGGCGGCGACCACGTCCCGGGGGGAGACGGATCCGCCCCGGACCTCGACCGGGTCGGTCGAGTCCAGACCCAGTTGGTGGAGCACCTGCAGGACGTTGATGAACTCGTCACCGAGGCCGTACTTGAACGTCACCCGCTCGCAGTCGATCCACCGGGGCACGAGGAGCACCTCCTCGTGCTCGACGTTCACGCACTCGACGTCACCGATCCCACCCGGGAACCTGAACACCTCGGGCTCCGAGAACGGCGGCGTGGTGAACCATCCCCGGTCCCGTTCCCACACCACGGGCGGATTCAGACACTCCTCGATGACGGTCCAGATCGAGAACGTCGGGGCGAAGTCGTAGCCGCGAACGCTCATGTCGGCTCCGTCCCGGATCCCGATCTCCCGCACGGACGAGAAGAGCTCGTCGGCGGCGTAACGGGCGAACACGTCGGCGATGCCGGGCTCGACGCCCATCCCGCACAGCGCGAGCAGACCCCGGTCCTCCCAGGCCGACGCCCGCTCGAACTGGAGGTCACCGAGCTTCACCCCGCACTCACTGTGCGGCCGTTCGGGGTGTGGGGTCGACACGGACATGGCCATGTCGACGTAGTGCGCCCCGGCGGCGAGGGCACCCTCGAAGATCGGCATGACGAAACGCGGATCGGCTGCGTTCATGATCAGGTCGGCGTCCGCCGCACGGGCAGCTGCCGTGACCGCCGCGGCATCGGAGGCGTCGAGCGTGATCGGGTCGTACCGGTCGTCACGTCCGGCGACCCGGGCCGCACGGGCCGGGTCGATGTCCGCGACGACGATCGTCTCGACGAACGGACGACGGGCGGCGATCGCCGCGAAGGCGTCCCCGACCCCTCCAGCACCCACGAGCAGGATCCTCACGCCGAGACGTTACCCCCCGCCGGGGTTCGGGATCGGTGGCGCCCCGGGGACGCTCGTCACCACCCCACCCGTCGTCGGCGGTCCGGCACCCCCGGCGTCCGGGGCCGACGCGGCCCGACGCGCCGCACGGATCACCTCGGACAGCTCCCCGGGCGTCCCGAGCAGGAACGACGCGGTCGGCCACGGACCGTCGCCGAGCCGGGCGACGAGCTCCTCGGCCCGGTCGAGCTGCTGCGTCCCGAGCGCGACGGCGGCCGCGAGCAGGGTCGCGTTCGCCGAGGCCGGGTCCGCTGCGAGTGCCAGATCGGCGGAGCGTCCCGCCGCGACCGGATCGGGGCGGTCCGGTCCCAGCTCGGCGATCCCTCTCGACACCAGTGCGTCCACGTTCGTCGGATCGCCCGCCAGCACGACGTCGAGGCAGCCCGCCAGCTCGTCGTAGAGGCGCTGGTCGAAGGCGAGGTCCTGACCCCGTCCGGTGATGGTGCCGGTCCAGCACTCCGAGGTCGGTCCGTCCAGGAGCCCCAGGAACACCTTGAGCTCGAGCAGCTCCTGCCGGAGCACCTGACGGGCCACCTCGGGCGGGTCGTTGCGGTAGAACGCGGCGAGCTCGTCGGCCGCCTCGAGGTAGGCGGCGCGCGCCGCTGCGTCGTCACCCCGCCGACGGGCGGCCTCTGCCGCCCGGGATGCCACCACCGCCCGGAAGACGTGGACGTCGGGGTAGTCGGGATCGATCCGCACCACGTCGTCGAAACGCTCGCTCCCGGCGACGACGTCCCCGGCTCGCACCAGGGCCCAGCCCTGGTAGGTCAGGGCCTCGACGTTGTCGGGGGACCCGTCGAGGATCGCCTGGTAGCACTCGACGCCCGCCGTCGGATCGGAGAACGCGAGCGGCTGGCAGTTGGCGAGACGGGCCCGGACCGTGTCGTCGTTCCCCGTGAGCGTGCCGCCACCCCGCTGCCCAGCGCTCCGCGCCACGAGGACACCCGTCCCCACGGCGAACGCGAGCACCAGCGCCGCCACCACGGCCCCCCGCCAACGAGGTGGGCGACCCCCGACCGGAGCAGCGGGTCCGACCTGCCCCGCAGCACCCGGACCGCCGGGCGCACCACCATCCGGATCCGTGCCACCGGGATCCGTGCCGCCGGGATCCGTGCCGTCCGGATCCGTGCTGCCGGCCTCGAGTCGCCGGATCACCGCTGCGGCGCGCGCCGTGTAGTCGTCGCGGAGGGTCTCGTAGTCGGCGTCGTCGAGGTCGCCGGCGTCGTGCTCGCGCTCGAGATCCTCGAGGGACGCGAGCAGGTGGTCCCGTTCGTCCTCGAGGGCCGGTCGGTCGATCACGATCCGGTCCGGTCGGCGGACTCCCCACCCGGCCCGTCGTCGCCCGGGGCGTCCCGGTGTCGCAGCGCCCGGGCCACCAGCTCGCGGTCGTCCTCGGTCGAGCGGGCACCGACCTCGCGTCGCCACCTGCCGAATGTGGACGCCAGCCCGAGCCCGGCGGCCGCGACGGCCACGACGGGGACGATCCACACGAGCGACCCGAGGCCGCTCGACGGCGGCGACAGCAGGACCTCCTGCCCGTAGCGCTGCGAGAAGAACGCCAGGATCTCGTCGTCGGTACGACCCTGGCGCATCTGGGCGTCGATCTCCTCCCGGAACTGCACGGCCAACGGCGACTGCGACGCCGCCACCGACTCGCCGACGCACTGCAGACACTTGAGCTGCGTGGCGATCGCGTAGCGGCGGGAGTCGTCCACACCGGTGCGCGGCGTCGTGTCGATCGACAACCACAGCGCCGTTGCGACCACGACCGCCATGAGGGACCACGCCCACCACTGCTGACGCCAGCGGTGGCGTCCCGCGGTCACCGTCCGACTCCGTCGACGACCGCCTGGAGCTCGGCCGCGGTGACACCACCGTCGAGCTTGGCGACCACCGTGCCCTGCGGGTCGATCACGTAGGACTCGGGCAGCTTGACGACGCCGTAGTCGAGCGAGGCGTCACCGGTGTCACCGGTGAGCACCGGCCACGACCCGCCGTTGTCGCGGAAGAAGGCCGCGACGTTCTCGGCGGTGTCGTCGAACGCCACGCTGACCACCTCGGCCCGTCCCCGGTTCGCCTCGGCGAACCGGACCAGTTCCGGATGCTCGGTCACACACGGCGGACACCAGGTGGCGAAGAAGTTCACCACGACCCACTCGCCGCGGAGGTCGTCGATGTCGAACTGCTCACCCTCGAGCGTCGTGCCGACGAGCGGTGGGGCCAGCTGCCCGACTGCGGCGTCGCTCGTGCCGCCGACCGCCGGCGACCGGGTGGCGAGGAGGGCAACGAACGCCACCGACACTGCGAGCACGATCCCGACGACGACGGTCGTCCGACGGCTCACGCCACCGTCTCCCCCGATGCCGCAGGCACGGGCGCCGAGGCGGGAGCGAGGGGGTCCCGCCGTCGCCCCGGGAAGAGCGAGAGCAGCGTCCCGACGAACATCACGATGCCCCCGACCCAGAGCCACACGACGAGCGGCTGGATGATGACCCGGATCGTAACCTCGCCCGTGACCGGGTCCGGCGACGAGCTGACCGACAGGTAGACGTCGTGGGTGGGGCCGACCCGGACCGACGGCGTGCCGAGCGTCATCCCCCCCATCCGGTACCGGTTCAGGCGCGGTTCGAACACCTGCCCGCCGTCGACCCGCACGTCGGTGATGACCTCGACCCGATTGGACCGCTCGACCGTCCTGCTGCCGAGGTAGGTGAACTCGTGGCCGGCCACGGTGGCCGTGGCCCCGGGGGCGAGCGTCACCTCGGCGGTGCGGATGTAGCTCGTCGAGGCGGCGAACGCCACGGCGATCAGGATCGTGCCCAGGTGGACGACCATGCCGCCGTTCGCCCGACCCACGAACCCCCGCCAGCCCTGGCGGCGGGTGGCGAGCACGAGCTGCCGGATCGCCGAACCCGCAGCGAAGCCCGCCAGGCCGAACGCGAGCAGGACCGTCGGGCCGGTGGCCCCCACGGCGAGTGCGAACAGCAGCGTGGCGACGCCTCCCCACGCGGGCCACCACAGCCGGTCCCGGAGCACCTCCCCGGTGCCCTTGCGCCACGGGAGGACGGGAGCGACCGCCATCAGCGTGAGCAGCGCGAACCCGATCGGCATGGTCATGCGGCTGAAGAAGGGCACACCCACGCTGAGGCGCTCACCGTTCAGCGCCTCGACGATCAGCGGGAACACCGTGCCGAGCAGCACCACGAACGCGAACGCCGCGAACAGGACGTTGTTCGCCAGGAACGCCCCCTCCCGCGACACGGGCGAGTCGATGCGGCCGGGGGAACGCAGCTCGTCCGCCCGCCAGCCGATCAGTCCGACGGACACGACCACCACCACGGCGAAGAACCCGAGCAGGATCGGACCGACGCTGCCGGACGAGAACGCGTGCACCGACTCCACCACCCCCGACCTGGTGAGGAACGTCCCGAGGATGGTGAGCGCGAAGGTGGCGCACAGCAGCGAGAGGTTCCACACCCGGAGCATCCCCCGGCGCTCCTGGACCATCACCGAGTGCAGGTAGGCCGTCCCGGTCAACCACGGCAGGAACGAGGCGTTCTCGACCGGATCCCACTTCCAGTACCCACCCCAGCCGAGCACCTCGTAGCTCCACCACGCCCCGAGCACGATCCCTGCCGTGAGGAACCCCCAGGCCAACAGGGTCCAGCGACGGGTCTCGACCAACCAGCCCTCGCCGATGCGACCGGTGGCGAGTGCCGCGACGGCGAAGGCGAACGGGACCGTGAACCCGACGTAGCCCAGGTAGAGCATCGGCGGGTGGAACGCCATCAGGATGTGGTTCTGGAGCAGCGGGTTCGGGCCGGGACCGTCGTAGCCGACGGGAGGGACCACCCCCCGGAAGGGGTTGGCCGCGGTGAGCATCAAGCCGGTGAAGAAGATCCCGACGGCGAACATCGTCACCATCGCCCAGGCCACCAGCGGATCCTCGAGCCGACTGCGGAACTTGACCGCCACGGCCACGGTGAAGCCGGCCAGGATCAGCCCCCACAGCAGGATCGACCCCTCGAGTGCCGACCACATCGTCGCCACGTTGAACAGCACCGGCGTCGCCGAGGAGCCGTGGTCGAAGACGAACTCGACGGTGTAGTCCCGCATGAACAGCGCCCGCTGCATGGCGATGGTCGACAGCACGGAACCGGCGAGCACCACGAGCGCGTAGGGCAGGGCGAGACGGAGCAGGTGGGGCCGGCCCCGACGCAGTCCGGCGACCAGGACGCCGATGCCGATCACGCACCCGCCGAACGACACCAGCAGTCCGGCCAGACCCAGCGCCCGGTTCACCGGCGGCCCCCCGGGGTCGACCGACCGGGTCGCCGGACCGGATGCCGGGGCATCACCCGGCCGCGCCCTGCTGGGCGTCCTGCTCGGCCTGCTGGATGCGGTCCGGGTTGGCCTCGTCGTAGGTGTTGTCGTGGCGGATCAGGATCTCGTCACTGGCGAACCGGTCACCCTCGAACGTTCCCTCGAGGACCACGGGGATCTGCGGACCGAACAGCTCCGGCGGGTCGCCCACGTGGTCGGCCGGCACCTCGGCCCCGGCGTAGGTGATGACGAACGAGACGCCGTCCTCGGTGGTGGTCACCGAACCCGGTACCACGTTGCCCTGCATGCGGAACCGCTCGCCGGTCAGATCGTCCTGTCGGGCCGCGGCCTCGTCGACGTTGTAGAAGAACGTCGACGCGTCGCGCAGTCCGGTCACGAGCACCGCGACGAGCGCTCCGACCACCAGCACGAGCGCCCCGACCGCCAGACCGGCGCGCCACGGGCGGCGGGACCTGTCGGCCGCGTGCTGGGCCGTCCGGGGCCTGAGGTCCAGACGCTCCGACGCAGAGGTGACCTCGGCGGCGTCCGGGGACTCCGGGTCGTCGGCGACGGACGGGTTCACATCCACCGGCGTTCCTCCTCGGGGACCAGCTCGGACGCCCTGCGTCCGCGCCGGAGGATCCACACGGCGTAGGCACCGACAGCGGCGAACGTGCCGACCCACGCAGCGGCGATGTACCCGGTGGTGCTCACGGCGCCACCTCCTCGACTCCCTCGGCGCGCCGGGCGGCGATCGCGTCGTCGAGACTTCGTTCCTCGGCACGCTCGGTCAACCAGGCCAACCGGAACCGGTGGATGACGAGCCACGCGAACAGCAGGAGGAACACCGTCAGTCCCAGGTAGGCCGTGAACAACTGGGTGCCCTGCATCTCGGGGTCGACGGTCCCGAAGATCGTCTTCTCCTGGTGCAGGCCCCGCCACCAGTCGACCGCCTTGTGGGTGATCGGGATGTTGACCACCGCCAGGATCCCGATGACGGCGCTGACCGTCGCCCGTGTCCGCACCGAGGTCGGGATGCGCCGAACGGCGAGGTAGCCCAGGTAGGTCAGGAACAGGACCGTCGTGGTGGTCAGCCGGGGCTCCCACCGCCAGAACACCCCCCAGGTGATCTTGCCCCAGAGCATCCCGTTGAAGATCGTCAGCGCGAAGAACAGGACTCCGACCTCGGCGGAGCTCGCGGCGAGGAGATCCCAGAACTCGCTGCGCTTCCAGAGGTACAGGACCGAGCCGACGGCGGTGACGATGAAGGCGACGTAGGCCGCCGACACCGTGGGGACGTGCATGTAGAGGATCCGGATCGTCTCGCCGAGCTGGGCGTCCGGCGGCGTGATGGCGAGACCGAACACCGCCAGGGCCACGATTCCGGCGAGCGAGAGCGCTCCGAGGATCCTGGTCGCCCGCGACGAGGTCGACGTGGGCGCCGGCCGACGGCCCGACGGCGACACGTCGACGGGCGGTGCGACGGGCGCAACCGGAGTGGGGTCGATCGTCACGGATCCTCCATCAGCGGCCGGAACAGGACCGAG
This sequence comes from uncultured Actinomycetes bacterium, assembly GCA_903852755.1. Taxonomy (GTDB): domain Bacteria; phylum Actinomycetota; class Acidimicrobiia; order Acidimicrobiales; family Microtrichaceae; genus SXMI01. Next base: position 10,958 of record CAINRS010000154.1, read on the forward strand.
CCGAGCAGCAGGTACACACCAGAAAAGATGCCCAACATCGCGGCCCACGGCCAGCCGGGCCCGGCGGAGCGGCCCAGGGCGACGTCCGAGGCGCTCGTCGCGCCGATCAGCACGGGTGCGAGGAGCGGCAGGAGGAGCAGGGGGAGCAGCGTCTCGGCGCCCCGCAGACGCAGCCCCACGACGCCGTAGGTGGCACCGGCGGCCGCGGCCCCGAGGGTGGCGAGCACCACCGTGGCGGCCAGCAGTCCCCAGCCCCGCAGCGTCGTGTCGTAGAGCACCGCCACCGCCAGCCAGAGCACCACCTCGAGGGCGAGCAGCTCCACGGTGATGGCCACCACCTTGCCCAGGTACACCGCCGACGGTGCGAGCCCCGACAACCGGAGGGCGTCGAGCACCCCGTCGTCGGCCTCGATGGCGAACGCCCGCTGGACCACGAGGACCGTCGCGAAGAGCACCACCACCCAGAACAGCCCGCTGGTCGCCTCCTGCAGCACCCCTCGGTCCACGTCGAGCGCGAACGCGAACAGCAGGACGCAGAGGAGGGCGAACGGCAGGACCTGTCCGACTCCGACGCGACTGCGCCACTCGAGGCGCAGGTCCTTGCGGGCGACCAGGAGCACGTCACGGATCACCGCTGACCTCCCCGCCGACCCCTGCGTCGGACGACCGGCGCACGACCTCGTCGTCGGTCACGACCCCACCGGCGATGGTCACGATCCGACGGGCCACCGCCTCGGCCCGCTCGAGCTCGTGGGACGCGAACAGCACGGTCGCCCCCGCTGCCGACGCCTCGGCGACGAGTCCGTCGACCAGGTCACGCCCCGTCGCGTCGAGTCCGGCGTGCGGTTCGTCGAGCAGCCACAGCTCCGGCCGCCGGGCCACCGTCACCGCCAGGCTGACCCGGCGGCGCTGCCCGGTCGACAACGACCGCACCGGGAGGTCCCGCACCCGTGCGGGGACCTCGAGCCGGTCGAGCGCCGCCACGGCGTCGTCCGGCGTGACACCGGTCGCCCGGGCCCAGAACACGGCGTTCTCGAGCACCGTCAGGTCGGCGTAGAGGAACGTGGCGTGGCCGAGGAGCCCGACCCGGCGGCGGACGTCACGGCCGGCGACCGCCAGGTCCACCCCGAGCACCTCGGCGTGCCCGTCGGTCACCGGGAGCAGACCGGCGCACAGGCGCAGGAGCGTCGTCTTCCCGGCGCCGTTCGGCCCGCGTACCAGCACCACCTCACCGGAGCCGACCCGCAGGTCCACGCCGGCGAGCGCCGGGAACCGGCCGACCACGGCGACCACACCGCGGAGGTCGACGACGGGGGAGGAGGCCATGGCGGGGGGCGCCGGGACGAACGGCGGTGGCGCCAACCTAGCGACTGCGACGGATCGGCGGCCACCGCGGCCTAGCGTGGATCCGTGGTCGCACGAGTCGTCGGAGCCATCGGAAGGCTGATGGTCGCGCTCGGCCTGTTCCTCCTCGGTTTCGTCGGCTACCAGCTCTGGGGCACGGGCCTGCAGCAGTCCCAGGCCCAGGAGACCCTGGCCGCCCAGCTCGCACCCCCGGGCACCGATCCTGACCCGTCGACGGTCGACGTCGAGTCGCTCGTCGAGCAACTGGGGACCACCGACCCGGCCGTCGCGCCGCCGCTGCCGGCGCCACCGGTCGGCCAGCCCGTCGGCTTCATCGAGATCCCCCGGATCGAACTCCTGAGCGTGGTGGTCGAGGGTGTCTCCAAGGCCGAGCTCAAACAGGGGCCGGGCCACTACCCGAGCACGCCCCTGCCCGGTCAGGCCGGCAACTCCGGCATCGCCGGCCACCGGACGACCTACGGCGCCCCGTTCAACCGGATCGACGAGCTCGTCCCTGGCGACGAGATCGTCACGACGACCCCGCAGGGCCGGTTCGTCTACCGGGTCGTACCCGGACCCGCCGACCCAGGCCGGGCCTGGTACACCGTCGACCCCTCGGACGTCTCGGTGCTCCGCGACTTCGGCGACAACCGGATCACCCTCACGGCGTGCCACCCGAAGTACTCCGCCGCCGAGCGGATCATCGTGCACGCCGTGCTCGAGACACCCCCGGCGGCGGCCGCACCGCCGTCCACCCAGCCGGAGACACCGACCGAGGTGAGCGTCGGCGAGGCGAGCGAGGCCGACCTGGGCGGCGACCCGGCAGCCCTGGTCCCCGCCATCGGCTGGGGCGTCGCCGCCCTGCTCCTGGCAGCGACGGCGTGGGTGCTGGGCCAGATCTGGCGACCGCTGCCCTCGTACCTGCTGTTCACCCCGCTCGTCCTGGGCACGGTGTGGATGTGCTACACGTACCTCGACCGGTACCTGCCGTCACTGTGAGGCGGACGTCGTCGTCCCGTCGCCTCGTCGCCGCCTGCATCGTGGCGTTCGGGGTCGCATCGACGCCGCTGTCGTCGTGCAGCGGCGACGAGGGGTCCACCCCGAGCAGCACGGTCACGACCACCACCGAGGCACCACCGACGACGGCGCTGAGCGGACCGCCGGTCGGTGCCGTGGCGGTCGGTCTCCGCTCGATCGAGGCCGGGGCGTGCTTCTGGCCGCCCGAGGACGACCCCGGGGCCGAGGACGCCGCCGTCTGGGTGGTCGACTGCTCGGTCCCCCACCGCCACGAGGTCCTCGACGTGATCCGCTACGACGGTCCGGTGGCCCGTGAGGGTCGCTTCCCCGGGAGCTCGGTCATCCAGGACTGGGCCGAGGAGCAGTGCGCCGCTCGGTTCGAGCCGTTCGTCGGGATCCCGTGGACGCGGTCCGAGCTCGACCTGTCGATGTGGTGGCCCAACGCGGCGTCCTGGGACCGGGCCGACCGAAGCGTCATCTGCGTCGTGTTCGACCCCTCCGACGAGGTGAGCACCGCCAGCTTCCGCGACAGTCGCCGCTGAACGGCGCCGAACGGCTCACTCGCCCCGGAACCTCGGACTCCGGCGGTCGGCGAACGCGGCCCGGCCCTCGACGAGGTCCGCCGAGGCCCACGCCCGGTCGAACGCCGCCGCGTAGGCGCCGTGCGGATCGGCCATCGTCCCGTCGGGCTGGAGCAGGTCGAGCCCGAGCTTCGATCCCGAGTTGCTGAGCGGTGCCAGCTCGGCGATCCGGCCGGCGAGGTGCTCCGCCGCCGACCGGACGGTCCCGCCCGGGCCGTGCTCGGGGTCGACCTCGACGAGCTCGTTGACGGCTCCCAGGGTGAACGCCCGGTCGGCGTCGAGGACTCCAGCCGACAACAGCATCCACCTCGCCGTCGAGGACCCGAAGACCGCTGCGAGTCGCTGCACGGTCCAGTGGTCGACCATGAGCCCCAGTCGGGCGACCGGCACGGCGAAGCGTGCGTCCGGGGTCGCGAGGCGCAGGTCGCACGCCAGTGCCAACTGCACGCCGAGCCCCATGCACGACCCGGCGATCGCCGCCACCGTCGGGACGTCGAGGCCGGCCAGTCGATCCAGCACCCCTCGGAGGGCACGGGTGAAGGACTGGTCCTCGAGCTCGGTCAGGTCGGCACCGGCGCAGAAGTGGTCACCGGTCCCCCACACGACCAGCGACCGTGGGGCGTCCTCCGCCACCCGGTCGAGCGCCGCGTCGAGTTCCTCGAGCGCCGTGTGGTTGAGCGCACCCCGGCGATCGGGTCGGTCGATCGTGATGGTCGCGGTCCCGAGCTCCGCGTCGGCGAGGTAGTCGATCGTCACCTGGTGCTCCTCATCATCTCGGTCATCTCGTGTCGTGCAGCTCGTGTCGCGGTTCGGGCCCGCCGCTCAGCGGTCGGTCCACCGGGGTGGACGCCGCTCCCTGAACGCAGCCAGACCCTCGGCGGCGTCCTCGAGTCCCGTCGCGAGCCCCAGGGTCGGGTGCAGCACCCCCAGGGCGTCGGCAGCGGCGGCGTCCCAGGTGGCGTAGAAGCTGTCCCGACCGAGCTCCATCACCGACCGGCTCTTGGAGGCGAGGACGGCGGCGAGGTCCGCGACCGCTGCGTCGAGCTCACCCGCCGCCACGACCCGGTTGACGAAACCGATCCGCTCGGCCTCCGCGGCGTCGATGCGACGGCCGGTCATCATCAACTCGAGCGCCCGCTTGGGTGGCATCGACCGGCACAACGGGACGGTGATCATGTAGGGCCACAACCCGACGTCGATCTCGGGCGTCCCGAACGTCGCGTCGTCGCTCGCGACGACCAGGTCGCACGAGAGTGCGACGCCCATCCCCCCGGCCAGGCAGAAGCCGCGCACCTTGGCGATGGTCGGCCGGCCGAGTGACCACAGGTCGGTGAACAACCCGGCGAGCTGGCCGCGGGCCCGGTGGAGCTCCGCCGTCGCCGTGCCCGCCATCCCGTCGAGGTCGGCCCCGGCGCAGAACGCCCGGTCACCGGCGCCGGTGAGCACCACGACCCGCACCCCGTCGTCACTCCGGGCCCGATCCACCGCCCCCCGCAGCTCACCGACGATCGACCACGTCAGGGCGTTCCGGCGCTCCGGCCGGTCGATGGTGATGGTGGCCACACCGTCGGCGACCTCGTAGCGGACCGTGCCCGGGACGTCGTCACTCACCTCCCGCACGCTAGTTTCCGGACGTGGCACTGGTCCCGACCCTCGTGGCGCTCGGGGTGGGCGTCGCGCTCGGCCTCGCTTGGGGAGGGTCCCTCGCCAACATCGGCGAGTGGCGGCCGCCCCTGTGGGAGGCACTGCTCGCAGGCGTCGTGCTGACGCTGCTGCTCGACGTGGTGCCGTGGAGCGGGTGGTTCGTGTCGTTCCTCGCCATCGTGGCGACGGGCCTGCTGCTCGGATTCGCCGTCCTCAACCTGCGCACCGGTGGCATGGTGCTCGTCGCTGCCGGACTCGCCCTCAACCTCTTCGTCACCATCATCAACTGGGGCATGCCCGTGACGGCCTGGGCGCTCGAGACCTCGGGGGTGGCGACGAACGCCGAGGAGCCCGGCCTCGTCCTGTCCGGGGGGCGGAAGGTCGGCGGCTTCCTCTCCTTCCTCGGTGACAGCATCCCGCTGCCGTGGGGTCAGATCGTGTCGCTCGGGGACGTCGCCGTCCTCGTCGGGATCGCGCTCGTCCTCGCGAGCGTCATGCGCCGCTACGAGGTCGGTGGAGCCTCGTCGTTCTCGTCCCGTGGTGGACGAGGGGGACGCGGGGGCGGCCTCGGCTTCGACGGACCACGCGACTACCGCGACGCCCTCGACGCCCTGAGCCGGGGGCCGGCACCACGACGGGGACCCGGTCTGCACCCGTCACGTCTCGACACACGGTCCTCGCGGCGCCCCCGGGGTCGCTGACCCACGACGGTCGCTGGCCCACGACGGTCGCTGGCCCACGACGGGGGTCCCCCGACCCGGTGACAACCTCACCCGGTTCGGCTTGGATGCTCCTGCTCGTCGCCGACCACGCACCGAGCGCTCGTCCCACCCGGGACCCCCGGACGAGGAACCGGCACCGGCCACTCCAACGGCCCCTCCACCGGTCCCCACCACTCGTCCCCACCACCTGACCCCAGCACCTGACCCAAGCAGAGGAGTTCCCGTGCCCAAGCTCGGCCTCGACCCCGAGGCGCTCACCGCTCTCCAGCGTCAGCTCAAGGCCGACGCCGACGCCATCAAGTCCCTCACCGCCAAGCTCGACGGTCTCCTCCGGTCCGCCTGGTGGGAGGGTCCCGACGCCACGAAGTTCCGGGGCGAGTGGGACGGCAACCACAAGGGGCAGCTCACCAGGATCTCCGCAGAACTCGACACCGCCGCCAAGCACGTGGCGACGAACGTGGCCCAGCAGCAGCAGGCATCCTCCGGCTGAGCCACGTGGAGCTCCGGTACCGGGTCCTCCCCTCCCTCCCCGGTCCGGACACGGGACCGGCGTCGGACGTCGCGATCGAGGCCCACCAGGGCATCGACGTCGCCGTCCGTGTCGGTCCCGGCGCCACCATCGCCGACCTGGCCGCAGCGCTCGCCACGGCGCTCGGCCGGGTCGGCGAGTTCGCGTCCGGTGGTACGGCTCCGCCCGGTGGACCCCTGAGCGTCAGGGTGGCCGGCGGGTCCGTACCCGCTCCGCACCCCGACGAGCCGGCCCGCCGCTCCGCACCGAGGTCCGGCGCCACGGTCGCGGTCGTGCAGGCACCGACCGGACAACCACCGCCCGCAACGCTCGCACCGTTCGAGCTGCGGACGGTCGACCCCGGCGGACGAGCCGGTGCTGGACCCGTCGACCGATCGTCGCTCCGCCTGACCTACGGGGTCACGACACTCCGAGCGACTCCCGCAGGTGGGCTCGAACCCGTCGCTGCCGACGACCCGGACGGCGTGGTGCAGGTCGACGTCGACCGAACGGTGACGGTGCGCGCCACTGGCGCGACGGTCCGGGTCGAACTCGACGGCGCACCCGTGCTCGGCACCGCGACACTCCGCAACGGCCAATTGCTCCGTGTCGCCGGATCCGTCGCCGCCGCCGTGCTCGGCGAGCTGCAGCCACCGAGCTCCGGGCCGCTCCGTCCTCACGACGGGCGGGCGACGGAGTGGCCGACGCCCGACGACGTTCCCGACACCGAACCAGCCGTCACGCTCCCTGCGCCTCCCGGTCGGCGGAGGACCACGGGGTTCCCCTGGCTCAGCGCGGCGGTGCCACTCGGACTGGGCATCGCCATCTGGGCGGCCACCCGCAACCTGGCGATCGCCGGGTTCGTGGCCGCCGGCGTCGCCTTCGTGGTCGCTGCGGCACTCGAGTCACGGCGGGAGTCCCGACGGGAGCACCGGGCCGACCAGCGGGACCACGAGCTCGCCCTCGCGACCGCCGTCACCGCCGTGGCAGCACGGGCTGCGGCCTGGCGGGCCCGCAGCCGATCGGCGCACCCGGGCGGACCGGTCGTCGCCGCCGGACGCCACCGCCCCCGCTGGTCCCGTCACGGCACCGGACTCGACCTGAGCGTCCGGCTCGGCACGACGAGCCTCCCGGCGCCCGTCCCGATCCGGGTCGACGACGGCGGCGACCCCGCTCGTCGTGCGCACGCCGCTGCAGAACTCGACCGGGCGCGGACCGGACCGGCCGACGTCGTGGTGGACCTGTCCCGCTCCGGACCGCTCGTGATCGTCGGCGACGACGAGGTGGCCGAGGACCTGGCGCGGAGCGTCGTCGTCGAACTCGCCGGGCTCGTCCCGCCCGACCAGCTCCGGATCGCTGCCGTGTGCGGTACTCACCGCCGTCGGACGTGGCAGTGGCTCGACTGGCTCCCCCACACCGACCTCGCCCACACCGGGCTCCCCCACACCGACGTCACCCACACCGACGTCACCCACGCCGGCGTGTCCGCTCTGGTGGTCGTCGACGGCGACGACCCGGAGTCCCGGCGCCGCGGCCTCACGGTCCTGGATTCCGGCGCTGCGGTGGTGTGGCGGTCACGGACCGACCACGGTGTCCCCCGTGGCACCAGCACGGTGGTCCGCTGCACGGCGGCGGACTCCGCCAGTGGGGCGTCCACCGCAGCGCTCCTCGTCCGGGGCCGACCGCCGCTCGAGTTCACACCGGACCGGATTGGGCCGCAGGACACCGAGTCGACGGCCCGGCGTTGGTCGGCGTACCGGCCGTCGAACCTCGACGGAGGCCCACCGGCAGCACCGCCCATGCTGGCCGACCTCTTCGGCGGTCCCGAGGGACTCGCCGATCCCGACCGCACCGTCGCACGATGGGAGCGACCGAGGAGTCCGCACACCACCCCGGGTCTGGCCGCTCCGATCGGGACCAACGACGGCGGCGTGGTCGTGGTCGACCTCGCGCTCGACGGCCCCCACGCACTGGTCGCCGGGACGACGGGATCGGGCAAGAGCGAGCTGCTCCGGACGTGGCTGCTCGCCACCGCCCTCTGCCACCCGCCGTCGGCGGTGAACCTCCTGCTCGTCGACTACAAGGGAGGCACTGCCTTCGCCGAACTGGACGAACTCCCCCACAGCGTCGGTCTGGTGACCGACCTCGACGGTCGGCTCGGCGACCGGGTCGTGACCTCGTTGCGCGCCGAGCTGCGCCGACGCGAACGACTCGAGCGGGAGCGGGCGACGCGACCACCGGCGCTCGTCGTGGCCATCGACGAGTTCGCGACCCTGGCGCGCGAGCTCCCCGAGTTCGTCGACGGGGTGGTCGACGTCGCGCAGCGCGGCCGCAGCCTCGGACTGCACCTGATCCTGGCCACCCAACGCCCCGCAGGTGTGGTCACCGACGCCATCCGCGCCAACACCACGCTCCGGATCGCCATGCGCGTCGCCGACACCGACGACAGCCGGGACGTCGTCGGCGACACGTCAGCGGCCCGCATCGACCGGCGCCGACCCGGAACCGGCCTCGTCCGCATCGGCGCCACACCGGCCCAGCAGGTGCAGGTCGCGAGCTCCTCGAGCCCGGTGTCCGGGCGCACCGGACCGATCGAGGTGGCTCCGCTCCACGGTGAGCCCGACACGTTCCCCGTCGACACCGGGCGGTCCGCCCCGGCGGACGGTCACGGCACGACGCAGCTGTCGGCCGGCGTGCGCGCCGCGCGCGGGGCGGCGGGGCGACTCGGACTCCGTCGACCCCGACGACCGTGGCTGCCCCCACTGCCTGACCGGATCGAGCTGCTCGACCTCGACCGGTGGACCGGCACCGGCCACCGGGGTGGGGCATCCGTCCTGGGTGTCGTCGACCGACCCGACGAGCAACGCTTCGCACCGCTGTCGGTCGACCTGGACCGACCGGGTGGACTCCTCGTCAGCGGGCCCGGGGGGTCGGGTCGCTCCACGGCACTCGCCGCCGTCGCGGCGGCCACGTGCTCCTCCCGCACGGTGGCCGTCCACGCCGTGGACCGGGACGGAACGCTGGGGACCCTCCTGCCGCGAGCAGCCGACGTCGTCGACCACGACGACCCCGATCGAACCCTGCGCCTGGTGCGGCGACTCCTCGCCCGAACGGGCGACGCTCCCCCGGCACTGCTGCTGTTCGACGACGTCGACGAGTGGTGCCGACGGCACGAGCGGACCAACCGGGGGGCGGCCGTCGACGCCGTGGTCCGACTGTCCACCGAGGCCAGCCGGCACGGGGTCGTCGTCGTCGCCTCGGCCCGACGGCCCACGGATCTCCCGGCAGCGCTCACGACGTCACTGGGGTCGCGACTCCCACTCGGGGACAGTGGCCGGGCCGGGCGCCCGGGCCACGGCTCGCTCGGCGGTCACGGGTTCCTGGTCGGCGTGCCACCGACCGACCGGCGCTGGGCGGTCGCCCCGACCCCGCGCACCGGCGAGCTCCCCGGCGACATCCGCCTCGAGGAGCTGCCGCCGCCCCGGCCGGGCTCACTCCCGGTCGGCGTGGACGCCGACGACCTCGGTCCGGTCGGTCTCGACCTCCGCGGCCGACACCTGCTGGTCCTGGGACCTCCCCGATCGGGTCGCAGCTCGGTCGTCCGGACGGTCGTCGAACAGGCACGGCGGGCCGACCCGGGGCTCGAGGTGCTCGAGGTCCCCGGTCGGGACCCCGCAGCCGGGAGGGCGGCCGAGTCGGTGCGCGCCCGTCTGCGGATCCTGCTCGACCGGGGACGCGGCGCCGGAACCACGCCGGCCCTGTTGGTACTCGACGACCTCGACGAGCTGTTCGACCTGGGTCTCGAACTCGCATCCGATCCGGGTGCACCATCCCCGAGCGAGTTCGACTCGCTCCTGATGGAGGCCCTGAGACGGTCGGACGTGGTGCACGTGCTGGCCTCGTCGGCGGTCGACGGTGTCGCCCGCAGCTTCGCCGAGGCGCCCCGGGTCCTGCGCTCCGGCCGGTTCGGAGTCCTGCTCGACTGCGATCCCGACGTCCACCCGGCGCTCCTGCACACGACGGTGCCGCGTCGCGACGAGGTCTCCGCTCGGCCGGGGCGGGGCTGGCTCGTCGGCGACGGCCCGCCCCGGCTCGTGCAGTTCGCCCGACCCACCGGCGACCCGTCGGAGTGACCCGCTCCGACGGAGCCTCAGGGGGTGCGGTTCGTCCCCGTGCCGTCGAGGTCGACCAGGTCCTCGACTCCCACCCAGCCACTCGCGATGGCGTGCTCGACGAGCACCTCGCGACGGCGGGTGGCGAACGTCGCCAGGTCACCGACGACCCCGCCGACTCCTGCCCGGTCCAGCTTGGCGCAGAGGTTGTCGAGCTTGCGGTGGTACTTCGACGGCGTCCAACCCAGCCGTCGGGCCGCCACGCGGGCCGGGGGAACCCGGCCGTCGTCCGGGTCGAGCAGCCGCGGCTCGCACAGGGCGAGCACCAGCAGCCGCTGTTCGGGGTTGAGCTCGACCTGACCCCACTCGAGCGTCCGTGGTGCGGCGTCGGGGTCACCGGTGCGCAGGTCGGCGTCACGTTCGAGCAGTTCGACCACGAGACCGAGTTCGTAGGTGATGGGCCCGGCCCGGAACCGGACGGTGCCGGACGGGAACGTGAGGGCAGCCGCGGACCCCGGTGCGAGCGCCGTGGTGGTGGCGGCGAGCGAGTCGCGCACCGTCAGCACGATCCGACGTCCGACGTTGCGCAGCCACCAGACCTCACGGTCGTGGAGGACCTCGAACACCACACGGTGCAGGTACGGGTTGGTGTCGAGTTCCAGATCCGCGCACCGACCGACCGTGAGTCGGTCGGCCACCCGGTGCTCCTCGCCGCAGAACTCGACGACGAGCGCACCGGCTCGACCCGGAGGGCCCGCACCCGCTCCCGACTGCGTCACCACGCTCCGGGCCGAAGCGCCAGCAGCGCCGTCGGTGTCGTCGGTGTCGTCGGTGTCGTCGGCCTGGTCGTCGGTTCGGTCGTCCGGGATGTCGTCCACGGAGCGAGTGTGGTCGGGCCCTGCTCGGTGGGACACGGGTCGGGAGACCCAGTGGAGACCGGTCGGAAGACCCGGTGGAGACCGGTCGGGAGACCGGTCGGAAGACCCGGTGGAGACCGGTCGGGAGACCCGGTGGAGACCGGTGACGCCGGTGGGGCAGGCTGTCGTCGTGGACGATGACGACCGGGACGCAGCACCGGCACCGGAAGCGGGTGCGGATCCGGTCCTCGTGCGCCGGGCGACGATCCGGCGGTGGAGCGAGGTGGGCCAGCGCGTCGGCTACGCGTGCTTCGGACTGGGCGTGCTGCTGTTCGTGGTGGCGTTCGTGCTGCAGTTCCCCACCCCGCTCGTCGCAGCCATCGTCGTGGTGTTCGTGCTCGGGTCGAGTGTCCTGCTGCCCGGGATCATCTTCTCCTACGCCGCCAAGGCGGCGGACGCCGAGGACCGCGGCGAGACGTTCCGCTACTGACCGGTGGAGGTCGACCTCCACCGGGAGTCGACGACCTCCCACTCGGGCTCGACGGGCCAGGGCTGGTCGGCCGTGGGGAGGTCGGTGGTCCCGCACGGTGGCGTCGGGACGTGGCCCGCCACGCCGACGTGCACCACACCCGAGGCCGACCAGCCGTCGAGGCGGACCATCACGGGAGGGTCCTCTGGGTCCGTCGGTACCGGCCCGACCACCTCGACCCGTCGGACCCCGTCGACCCATCCCCAGCCGAACCGGGCCCAGGCCGCACGGTCCGCGACCTGGGCCGGGCCCTCCGGCAGGGCGGACGAACCCCGACAGGCCGCGACCAGCGCCGCTGACGGCGGGCGGACCTCCCGGCCGTCTGCGGTCCGGTCGGCGCGCTCACCGAGTTCGTGGAGCAGGCCGGGCGTGAGCTCCGCCCAGACCAGACCGTCGGGGAAGGTGATGCCGGTGGGAGCGAACCGGTGGCCACCGGTGTGGGAGCACCGCCAGAGCTCGACGGGTCGACCCGACCACACCGGACCGAGGACGCCACGTGCGAGCGACGCCGCGTCGAACAGCTCCGTACCCCGGGCACCGCAGCAGACGTCACGGCGACCGTGCGTGCACACGTGCACGGCCGGCGGGACCAGGTTCCCGGTTCCGTCGGCGCCGGGCACGACCGGTGGTCCGGCGGGTCCCGGGTCGTCGCCTCCCGGGGCGGCACCCTCCGGTCCGGCGCCGTCGACCACGGACCGGACGATGCCCGGCACCACCCCGGCGTCGGTCGTCCACCACCGTCGGGGTCGGTAGGGCGACCCTCCCGGTCCGGCCCGCTCCCACGTGGTCACGGTGATCATCGGGGCCTCGGGCGCGAACTCACCCGCCGGAGACCGTGCGGCCACCACCACGGGCCGCCACCGGCGCCCGTCCGCCGCCTCGTGGCAGGGGCCGGTCCACCCGAGTTCGTCGAAGGGCCAGCACCCGGTGGCGTCCCGGGCCCACGGCAACGGGGACTCGACCACGACGAAGGCGTCGTAGTTGCCGGCGGTGCCCACCGGGTCGGCGCCGAGGCCGCCCCGGAACGGGGCACACCGGAGTCTGGAGGACTCGTAGCGGACCCGACGCAGCACGACCGCACCGTACCCAGCCGTCGACTCGTCGGCCGTCCATCCCGCCCTGCGACGACCCGGGAGCCCACGGGCACGTCGGGTACGGTGGGGCCCGTGAGCGACCAGGGTGCCGACCCCACGACCGGCGACCCGGCCCGCAGCGCCCGGATGCCCGCAGCCGCCCGACGGTCGCAGCTCCTCGAGGTGGCCACGCAGGTCTTCGCACGTGAGGGGTTCCACGCCACCTCCATGAACGACGTCGCCGAGGCCGCCGGGGTGACCAAGCCGGTCCTCTACCAGCACTTCACCTCCAAGCGAGACCTGTTCGTCGAACTGCTCACCGAGATCGGTGCGGAGCTGCAGGACACGATCGCCAAGGCCACCGCCGATGCGTCGGGCCCCCGCCAGCAGATCGAGCACGGGTTCCGGGCGTACTTCCGCTACGTCGACGACCACCCCGACGCCTACCGGGTCCTGTTCGGTTCGGGCGCCCGACGTGACCCCGAGTTCGCCTCGTTCACCCGGGCCGTCGAGGACTCGATCGCCGCGATGATCGCCGAGCTGATCCTGGTGGGGGGCGAACCGGTCGAGGATCGGCACGTGCTCGCGCACGGCATCGTCGGGATGACCGAGTCGGCGTCGCGGTACTGGCTCGCCCACGACCGGACGCCCGACGTGGACACGCTCGCAGCGCAGCTCGCCCGACTCGCCTGGTCGGGGATGCGCGGACTGGACCGAGGAGGAGCACCGTGAGCGGTGAGGCGAGCGCAGAGGACTGGTACGAGGTCGTCGTGGAGATCCCCCAGGGGACCCGCAACAAGTACGAGATCGACCACGACTCCGGTGAGATCTGGCTGGACCGGCACCTGTTCAACGCCACCGTCTACCCGGCGGAGTACGGCTTCTTCCCCCACACGCTCGCCGAGGACGGTGATCCGCTCGATGCGCTCGTGCTCCTGGGTGAGGCCACGTTCCCGGGGTGCCACCTGCGGGCGCGTCCCGTGGCGCAGCTGGAGATGACCGACGAGGCGGGCCGCGACGTCAAGGTGCTGTGCGTCCCCGCCGGTGACGTTCGATGGGACCACATGTCCGACGTCGACGACGTCCCGGACTTCCTGCTCGCGGAGATCAAGCACTTCTTCACCGTCTACAAGGACCTCGAACCCGGGAAGGGCTCCGAGATCGGCGACTGGACGGACGCCGCCACGGCGATCGCCAGCATCGACGACGCCCGGCGGCGCTACCAGGGGTGAATCCACCGACGAACACCCGGGCGCCGGTAGCGTCGGGTCCGCCGGACCAACCGGCGTGACCCCGTGGGAGGCACCGTGAACACCCTCGTCCAACTCGTCGGCCAGACCGACTTCACCACCACGAGCGACACCGGGAGCGCCGGTGGCCTGGCCGCCTTCGGGGCGCTCTGGTTCGTCTCGCTCGCGATGCTGGTGCTGACCCTGATCGGATACTGGAAGGTCTTCACCAAGATCGGCCTGCCGGGCTGGATGGGCATCATCCCGTTCGTGAACATCTACATGATCTTCAAGGCCCGGGGTCAGCGGGAGCCGGTGGTGTGGCTGATCCTGTTCCTGATCCCGTGCATCAACATCGTCGCGGCGTGGTTCCTGGCCAACGACACCGCCGAGATGTTCGACAAGGAACTGGGCTGGAAGATCTTCCTGTTCATCCTCCCCGGCATCGCCCACCTGGTCCTCGGGTTCGGCGACTCGCAGGCGAACCCGGCGAAGATCGCCCCGGGTGTCGGCCTGAACTCCTGAGGTTCCGGTCCCCCGGATCCGGCCCCGCCGGGGTCCCCCGGGGGACCGCTACCCCGCAGCCGGCTGACGGGGCACGTCGACGGTGATGTCGGTGCCCCGCACCCGCACCTCCCGCTCGGAGGCGGCGGCGAACGCCGCCCGGTCCTCGTCGGTCAGGTTCCGGCCGGTCAGGCTGCGGGGCCACCGCCGGTCCACCAGCACCGACGACAACTCGACGCCGTACAGGTAGAGCGTGCCGACGAGGTACGTCCAGGACAGCAACCCGAAGAAGACCACGAACACGCCGTAGGTCTCGGAGCTGCGGACGATGAAGCGGTCGACGTACCAGACGCCGAGCAACTGCAGCGCCAACCACGCGCACCCGACGAACGCAGCGCCCGGCAGGAGCCCACGGAGCCCGATCCGGCGACGGCACAGGGTCAGGTGCAGTCCGAGCGTGCAGAGCCCCCCGGCGAGCAGCGGTGCCACGACCGCAGCCACGTCCTGCACCGTCGACGGCGCCCACCGGAACGCCCAGGCCGGCGAACCCGACAGGACCAGACACCCGAGGACGACCACCGCAGCAGGGAGGGACCGCAGACGCCGGACCAGCCAGTTGGGCCGGTCGAACACCGGCACCCCCCAGACGGTGTTGAGCGACTCCTGCAGCATCTCGAGCAGCCCGAGTCCGGCCCACAGCGAGACGATGGAGGACACGACGATCACCGTCCAGCTACCCCCCAGGTCGGCCGCACCGGAACGGATCTGCGGGCCGATGATCGGGATGGACGCCAGCGTGGAGTCGATCAGGTCCTCACGCAGCTCGGGGTTGCCATCGAGGACGATGCCGACCACGTTCACGAACACGAGGAGCAGCGGGAAGAGGGCGAAGAACCCCCGGTAGGTGAGCAGCATCGCCAACTGCCCGCCCCGGTCCTCGCCGAACTTCTTGATCACGCCGTGGACGACGGCGAGCAGGGGGACCCGACGTTGGACGGCGTCGAGCCGGTCCGAGACCCGGTCGACGAGCCGGCCCACCCACTCGATCGGGTTCGATGGTGGCGGTCGCTCCGACGGCACGTCGTCGCCCCGGTCGGCATCGGGCACCGGATCGGCATCGGGCACCGGATCGGGACCGGGCACCGGAGCCGGAGCTGGATCGGGAGCGGCCTCGGGGTCG
>CAINRS010000155.1 GCA_903852755.1 uncultured Actinomycetes bacterium
AGGATCTGCCCGTCGGTCGCCTCGCGGTACGACAGCAGCAGGTCGTGGTCCACGGGCTCGTAGCGCTGCCCGTGCGGCGCGTAGATCGCCAGTTCCCGGAACAGCGAGTCCATGCCGAAGGTCCGGGCCTCGTCGGGGACGATGGGCACGATCCGGTCGCCGACCGTGGCGTCCCGGCAGAGGTTGCGCAGGAGCCTGACGAAGGCGGTGGTCGTCGAGGCCGCCATGCCGTTGGACCCGGCGAGCAACTCGTCGAACACCGCCGGTGCCGGGGCGCCGAGTGGTCGGGTGATCCGCACCCGGCGCTCCGGGAGTGGCCCGCCGAGTGCCTCCCGGTGCTCGATCGCGTAGCGGCGTTCCGGGCTGTCCGGGGCCGGTCGCAGGTACGGCGGCACTCCACCGGCGAGCTCCTCGTCGCTGATCGCCTCGGTGAGGCCGAGCCGGTCGCGCAGTTCGCACAGCTGCTCCACCGACATCTTCTTGATCTGGTGGGTGGAGTTGCGGGCCTCGACGCCCTCGCCGAGCGTCCAGCCCTTGATGGTCTTGGCGAGGATGACCGTCGGGGCGCCTTCGGTCTCGACGGCCGCCCGGTAGGCGGCGTAGAGCTTGCGGTAGTCGTGGCCGCCGCGGGGGAGCCGTTGGAGCTCGGAGTCGCTCAGGTGCTCGACCATCGCCCGGAGCCGCGGGTCGGGTCCGAAGAAGTGCTCCCGGATGTAGGCCCCATCCGCGATGGCGTACCGCTGGAACTCGCCGTCGACCGTGGTGTTCATCCGCTGGACCAGGACCCCGTCGACGTCGCGGGCCAGCAGCTCGTCCCAGCCACTGCCCCACACGACCTTGAGGACGTTCCAGCCGTTGCCGCGGAAGATCGCCTCGAGCTCCTGGATGATCTTGCCGTTGCCGCGCACGGGGCCGTCGAGTCGCTGCAGGTTGCAGTTCACCACCCACGTCAGGTTGTCGAGGTGCTCGCGTCCGGCGAGCGAGATGGCCCCGAGCGACTCCGGCTCGTCGAGCTCACCGTCGCCGACGAAGCACCACACGCGGCTCTGGCTGGTGTCGTCGACCCGCCGCTGGGTCAGGTACCGGTTGAAACGGGCCTGGTAGATCGACAGGATCGGCCCGAGCCCCATGGAGACCGTCGGGTACTCCCAGAAGTCCGGCATCAGTCGCGGGTGCGGGTACGACGACAGGCCGCGACCGTGCCGCCCGGGCCGGTCGACCTCGAGCCGGAACCGGTCGAGGTCGTCCTCGTCGAGCCGACCCTCCACGAAGGCCCGGGCGTAGATGCCGGGTGAGGCGTGGCCCTGGACGTAGAGGTGGTCGCCCGCCTGTCCACCCGCCTTGCCCCGGAAGAAGTGGTTGAACCCGACGTCGTAGAGCGCTGCGGAACTCGCGAAGGTGGACAGGTGGCCCCCGATCGCATCGGACCGGTGGTTCGCCCGCACGACCATGGCGGCTGCGTTCCAGCGCACGTAGCGGCGGATCCGCCGTTCGAGCTCCTCGTCACCGGGGAACCAGGTCTGGTCCTCGGTGGCGATCGTGTTCACGTACGGCGTGCTGACCGGCGGGGCCACCCCGAGCCCGAGGTCGCGTGCGTGCTGCTCCATGCGCACGAGCAGGTAGCGGGCACGGGCCGGACCGTGGCGGGCGGCCACGGCGTCGAGCGACTCGAGCCACTCCTGTGTCTCCGCAGGGTCGGTGTCGGGGAGCTGGGCGGCGTACCCGGTCGGCTCGGGGGAGTCGCTCGGCATGGTCCCAGCCTACGGGTAGGTTTCGGGGAGTGACCGGCGCCGAACGAGTCGTCTACACCGACGGCGCCTGCCGGGGGAATCCGGGTCCCGGCGGCTGGGCGTGGGCCGAACCCAGCGGGGCGTGGGCGGCGGGTGCGGATCCGTCCACCACGAACCAGCGCATGGAGATCACGGCCACGCTCGAGGCGGTGGAGCGTTTCGATGGTCCACTGCGCATCGTGTCGGACTCCACCTACGTGGTGCACTGCTGGCGGGATCGGTGGTGGGCGGGGTGGGAGCGTCGTGGGTGGCGCAACTCCTCCAAGCAGCCGGTCGCCAACCGGGACCTCTGGGAGCAGCTCGTGCCGCACTTCCGTGACCGGGCCGACCTGCGGCTCGAGTGGGTCAAGGGGCACAGCGGCGACCCGATGAACGATCTGGTCGACCAGCTCGCCGTGCGGGCCGCGGTCCTGGGCTGTGACGACGACGGCGACTCGCCTCCGCCGCCCGAGCTGTTGGCCGAGGTCGGCCCCGACACCGCCGGGTCGTCCCGCTCGCGCTCCGGGGACCGGGCGCCGGTCGATCCGGCGCAGCGCGACTCGCGGGTCCCGGCGGGGTGGCGGATCGCCGTGGTCGGGCTCCGGTCCGAGACGCTCCTCGGGACCCCCGAGGGGGTGCTGCTCGAGGAGCGACTCGCGAGCATCCTGGCGGCGCAGCGCGAGCTGCACCCCGACCTGGTGGTGCTCACCGGCCTCCGTCCCGGGGCCGAGGAGCTCGGGGCCCGCTCGGCGGGCCGGGCCGGGCTGCCCTACGTCGCGGTCCTGCCCTACCCGGACCCGACCGCCGGGTGGCCCGAGGTGGACGCGGCCCGCTTCGCTGCGCTCGTCGACGGTGCCGAGCGCAGCGTCGTGCTCGAACGCAGGCGTCCGGTGGACGCCGAGGGCAGGCGGGCGGCGCTCGCGCGGCGCGACGGCTGGATGCGGGCGGTCTGCGACGCGGCGATCGCGGTCGGCGACGGACTCGACGAGGCGGCCGAGGACGTCCGGGTCCGCTACGAGCAGGCCCTGGCGCGCCGCGGCCTCGACGGTGAGGTGTGGCACCTCGAGCTCCCCGAGGTCTGAGCGTGGACGTCTCAGGGTGACCGACGGACCGCAACGCCGGTTCGGGCCGGAGCGGCAGGTCGGGGTGGACAGCGGTGGGACCTTCACCGACGTCGTGCTGCCCGACGGCAGCCTGGCCAAGTTGCCGAGCACGCCCGACGATCCGGGTCGGGCGGTCCGTCGTGCGGTCGAGGACACCGGTCACGGTCGTCCCGCGCTGCTCGCCCACGGGTCCACCGTCGCCACCAACGCCCTGCTCGAGGGCCGGCTCGGTCGGGTCGCGTTGATCACCACCGAGGGGTTCACCGACGTCGTCGAGATCGGCCGACAGGACCGCCCCTCGCTCTACGACCAGTGGGCCGACCGGCCGGCGCCGCTGGTGCACCGTGACGACCGGCTCGAGGTCGGCGAACGGCTCGACGCCTCGGGTGAGGTGCTCGTCGCCCTCGACCCGGCCGGTGTGCCGTCACCGTCGGAGGGGTGCGACGCCGTGGCGGTGTGCCTGCTCCACTCGGACCTGGACCCCGGTCACGAGCGCGCCGTCGCCGGGATCCTGCGCTCGGCCGGTTGGGACGTGAGCGCATCGGCCGACGTGTCGCCGGAGTTCCGCGAGTACGAGCGCACGGTGACGACGGTCGTCAACGCCGGGCTCCGCCCCGTGTGCGCCCCCTACCTGGCCGGGCTCAGCGATGCGGCCGACCGGGTCGTGGTCACCACCTCGGCCGGTGGTCAGGTCGGGCTCGCCGAGGCGGCCGCCCGTCCGGTCGCGCTCCTCCTGTCGGGTCCCGCCGCCGGCATTCGGGCGGCAGCCGAGATCGCGGCAGCGTGCGGATTCCCCGACGCGGTGACCTTCGACATGGGTGGGACGAGCACCGACGTCGGACTGGTGCTCGACGGTGAGCCGGCGCTCGTCGGCGGCCACGACGTCGCCGGGTACCCGGTGCGTGTCCCGGCACTCGAGGTCCACACGATCGGCGCCGGCGGGGGGAGCGTGGCGCGCCTCGACGCAGGCGGCGCGCTGCAGGTCGGCCCGGAGTCCGCGGGTGCCGATCCGGGACCGGCGTGCTACGGCCACGGCGGCCGCCGTCCGACCGTGACCGACGCCGACCTGCTGTGTGGGCGCATCCCGGCGGGCTCGGCGTTCCCGGGGATCGGTGCACTCGACGCGGCAGCGGCCGCACGCGCCTGCGACGAGGCGGGCGTCGACCCCCAGGGGGTGGTCGACGTGGTCGAGGCCCACATGGAGCAGGCGATCCGCAGGGTGACCGTGGAGCGAGGGGTCGATCCGGCGGGCTTGGCGCTGGTGGCCTTCGGTGGTGCCGGCCCGATGCACGCCTGCGGTGTCGCCGAGGCCGTCGGGATCCCGGCCGTCGTCGTGCCCGCCGCAGCCGGGGTGCTCTCGGCGGTCGGTCTGCTGGTCGCCCCACCGCGGCGTGAGCTGGTCCGGACCTGGCCGACCCCCGGTGACCTGCGGGGGCTCGACCGGCTGCTCGACGACCTGGGAGCCGAGGCGTCCCGGGCGCTGCGCGACGAGCTCGCCGGCACCCCCGGGTCCGGCCAGGTTGACGTCGATGTCGAGGTCGATGTCGAGGTCGAGGTCGAGACCGCTCTGGACTGTCGGTACGTCGGCCAGAGCCACGAGATCCGGGTCGCCTCGGTCGACGCCTTCGCCGAGGCGCACCGCCGGCGCAACGGGTTCGTCCGCGACGGCACGCCGGTCGAGGTGGTGGCCGTCCGGGCGGTCGCCACGGCACCGGCCTCGGCCTCCATCGGTGACGTCCTGGGACGGGTCGAGCCGTTCGCCGGGCGGGTCGACGGGCCGGTGGTCGTCGGACGGGAGGACTGCACGGTGTGGGTGCCCGAGGGCTGGTGGGGCGAGCCGGGGCCGTTGGGCTCGCTCGTGCTGCGCCGGACATCCGACGGAGCGTCGGGGGGTGACGCGTGAGGCTCACACCGTCCGAGCTCCAGGTGCTCATCGCCCGGCTCACCGGGGTCGCCGACGAGATGGGAGCGGTGCTCCGTCGTGCTGCGTTCAGCCCCAACATCAAGGAGCGTGCCGACTGCTCCGCCGCGGTGTTCGACCGGCACGGTCGGGCGCTCGCCCAGGCCGCGCACATCCCGGTGCACCTGGGGTCCATGCCCGCATCGGTCCGGGCGGTCATCGAGGACCTCGCCTCCGGCGGTGACGTCCCGGGGCTCGGTCCCGGTGAGCACGCCGTGGTCAACGACCCGTTCCGCGGTGGGACGCACCTGAACGACATCACCGTCGTCACGCCCGTGTGGGACCGCGGTGAGCTGCTCGGGTGGGTGGCCAACCGCGCCCACCACGCCGACGTCGGGGGTGCGGCGCCGGGGTCCATGCCCGCCGACGCGACCGACATCGCCGAGGAGGGGCTGCGCATCCCGCCGACCCGCTACGACGACGCCCTCCGGGCGCAGCTGCTGGCGGCCTCGCGCACCCCGGAGGAGCGCAGCGGTGACCTGGACGCGCAGCTCGGGGCCAACGTCGTCGGGGCACGGCGGGCGGCCGGGCTCCTGCGGGCGCCGACCGACGAGGTGCTCGACCACGGCGAGCGCCTGGCCCGGGCCGCCATCGCAGGGCTCCCGGACGGCGAGTGGACCGCCGAGGACCGGCTCGACTCGACCGGCCCCGGTGGTCCGCCGGCGACGATCCGCTGCACGGTGCGAGTGCACGGCGACACCATCGGGTTCGACTTCACCGGCACGGACCCGCAGTGCCACGGGAACGTCAACGCCGTCGAGGCCGTGTGCGTGTCCGCCGTGGCCTACGTCGTGCGGAGCCTGCTGGGGTCGGACCTGCCGACGAGTGCCGGCGTGCTGCGTCCGGTCGCCGTCGTGGCTCCGGCCGGGACGATCGTCGCCGCGCGTCACCCGGCGGCGGTCGGGGCCGGCAACGTCGAGGTGAGCCAGCGGATCGTCGACGTGGTCACGCTCGCACTCGCCGGGGTGCCCGGGCTCGCCGTACCGGCGGCATCACAGGGCACGATGAACAACCTCCTCGTCGGTGGACCGGGCCTCGTCGGTGGATCCGGTGGTCACGACGGCCGGGGCGCCTGGGTCTACTACGAGACGATCGGCGGGGGACAGGGTGGTCGTCCGCCACGACCCGGAGCGCCCGATGCCGCACCCCGGCCGGGCATGAGTGGTGTGCACACCCACATGACCAACACCAGGAACACGCCGGTCGAGGCGCTCGAGCGGGCCTACCCCCTGCGGGTCCTGCGGTACCGACTCCGACGCAACAGCGGAGGGGTCGGGGCCGCATCCGGAGGCGAGGGCATCGAGCGCGACCTGCTGGTGCTCGAGGACGTCACGGTCTCGCTCATCACGGAGCGTCGCCGCTCGCAGCCGTGGGGGCTCGCCGGCGGCGGACCGGGTGCGGTCGGAGAGAACTGGTTGCTGCCCGGAGGCGACGAGGGCCGCGCGGTGCGCCTGGGGGACAAGTGCACGCTCGAGCTCGCAGCCGGTGACGTGCTGCGGATGCTCACCCCCGGCGGGGGCGGGTGGGGTCGGACGTGACCGTCGCAGCACCCGCTCAGCGGGTGGTGGCGCGCAGGTCGCCGCTGATGGCGAGCACGTGCGCGGCCGAGACGGGGAGCCGGTCGGGAACCGTGACGGTGAGCCCCCCGTCGCCGGTGTCCCAGGTGATCGGCTCGTCGACGCCCAGCAGGCGCACCCCGGTGACGTCGTGGGCGTCCACTCCCCGGAGCCCGAAGGTGGTCGAGCCGGGCTCGCCGATCATCAGCGCGTGGACGACGGCCGCTCCGTCAGGGTCGGTCCGCCGGGTGAAGCGGACCTCGGCGCCCTCGGTCGTGGTGGTGGCAGGGATCACCCACGGCCGGGTTCCGTGGATCGCCTCGCCGTTGGTGGACATCCAGTGGCCGAGTCCCCGGAGCGGGGTGACCTGCTCCTCGGGGATCCTCCCGTCGCCGTCGGGTCCGATGCCGATCAGCAGGTTGCCGTTCTTGGCGACGATGTCGCAGAACATCCGCACGAGTTCCCGGGCCGTCACGATGTCCTCGGGTCGCTCGTTGCGGTTGGCGCCGAAGGAGTGCCCGACCCCGCGCGTCGACTCCCACTTCCGCTCGGAGATCCGGTCGAACGAGGTGTACTCCGGCGTCGAGAAGTCGAAGTGGTGCGCCGTCGGGAAGGTGAGCGCCTTGGACCGGCTGGGGAGGAACCGCCACGCGGCCTGCAGCACCTCGCCGGTGGCGCGCACGAGTGCGTCACTGAGCACGTTGCGGGGCAGCGAGCCCTCGCGCCAGCGGTCGTTGACGACGCCGTCGGGCACGGTGTTGTAGTAGTGCGCGAACAGCTCGGCGAGGTTGCCGCCGGCCGGCCACGAGATGTCGTTCCAGAGCACCGAAGGTCGGTAGCGGTCGATCAGCTCGCGGACGTGGGCCGTGGCGTAGCGCAGGTAGGCCTCGCCGACGGGCGTGGCCAGGACTGCGTCGGCCGGTCGCCGCATCACGGCGCCGTTGTAGGACCAGTCGTACCCGCCCGAGTAGTACAGGCCCATCCGCATCCCCCGGGCCCGGACCGCGGCACCGAGGTCACCGACCAGGTCACGGGCGGCGTGGTAGGCGCCAAGCCGGGGGTGCGGTGTCGAGGCGGGCCACAGCGTGAACCCCTCGTGGTGCTTCGAGGTCAGCACCACGTAGCG
>CAINRS010000156.1 GCA_903852755.1 uncultured Actinomycetes bacterium
CGGCGGCCGTTGTCGAACAGCGCGTCGACGGCCTCCTGCAGCATCCGCTTCTCGTTGTTGACGATGATCTCGGGGGCGCCCAGGTCGAGCAGTCGCTTGAGCCGGTTGTTCCGGTTGATCACCCGTCGGTACAGGTCGTTCAGGTCCGACGTGGCGAAGCGGCCACCGTCGAGCTGCACCATCGGGCGCAGCTCCGGCGGGATGACCGGCACGACGTCGAGGATCATGGCGCGCGGGTCGTTCTCGCGGTCGCCCCGCTCGTTGCGGCGGTTGAACGCGGCGACGATCTTGAGGCGCTTGATGGCCTTCTGCTTCCGTTGGACCGACAGGGGCTTCTGGCCCTCGGGCGGGTCGATCGCCACGCGGAGCCGCTGCTCCTCGTCGTCGAAGTCGATGCGGTCGATCAGCGACTTGATGGCGCTCGCGCCCATGCCGCCCTCGAAGTAGTCCTCGTAGCGGTCCTCGAGCTCACGCCACAGCATCTCGTCGTCGATGATCTGGCGGGGGTAGAGGCTGCGGAACTCGTCCCAGGTCCGCTGGACCAGTTCGAGCTCCTCGTCGAACCGTTCCCGGATGGCCGTCAGGTCCTTGTCGGCGGCGTTGCGCCGGCTCTTCAGCTCCGAGTCCTTGGCGCCGTCGGCCTCGAGGGACTCGAGTTCCTTCTCGAGCTCCTCCATGCGGTTGGCCAGCTCGAGGTCCCGCTCCTTCTCGATGGCGTCGCGCTCACCGAGCATCTCGGCCTCGAGCGACGGCAGGTCCTCGTGGCGCTTGTCCTCGTCGACCCAGGTCACCAGGTTGGCGGCGAAGTAGATCACCTTCTCGAGCTGCTTGGCCTTGAGCTCCTCCTTGGGCTCCAGGCCGGAGAGGAGGTACGCGAGCCACGACCGCGTGCCGCGCAGGTACCAGATGTGCACCGCCGGCGCCGCCAGCTCGATGTGCCCCATGCGCTCACGACGGACCTTGGACCGGGTCACCTCCACACCGCAGCGCTCGCAGATGATCCCGCGGAAGCGCACCCGCTTGTACTTGCCGCAGTAGCACTCCCAGTCCTTGGTCGGACCGAAGATCTTCTCGCAGAAGAGACCGTCCTTCTCGGGCTTGAGCGTCCGGTAGTTGATGGTCTCGGGCTTCTTGACCTCGCCGTTGGACCACGTGCGGATCGAGTCGGCGGTCGCCAGACCGATCCGGATCTGTTCGAAGACGTTGACGTCGAGCATGGGGGTGGTCGTGTCCTCTCTCAGCGACGCTCCGCCTCGCGGCGGGCGTCCTCCTCGTCCGAACCGCGCTCCGGCCGGGACAGGTCGATGCCCAGTTCCTCGGCGGTGCGGTAGAACTCGTCGTCCATGTCGCGGAGCTTGATCTCCTCCCCGGTCTCACCGAGGATCTCCACGTTCAGGCAGAGCGACTGCATCTCCTTGATGAGCACCTTGAAGCTCTCGGGGATGCCCGGCTCCGGGATGTTGTCGCCCTTGACGATCGCCTCGTAGACCTTGACCCGGCCCAGGGTGTCGTCGGACTTGATGGTGAGCAGCTCCTGCAGGCAGTAGGCGGCGCCGTAGGCCTCGAGGGCCCACACCTCCATCTCGCCGAACCGCTGCCCACCGAACTGCGCCTTCCCGCCCAGCGGCTGCTGGGTGATCATCGAGTACGGACCGGTGGACCGGGCGTGGATCTTGTCGTCCACCAGGTGGGCGAGCTTCAGGATGTACGCGTAGCCGACCGTGATCGGGTTGTCGTAGGCCTCACCGGTGCGGCCGTTGTAGAGCGTCACCTTGCCGTCGGCGTTGATCAGCCGGCCACCGTCGCCGTAGTCGGAGTTGGTCGACTCGGGGCGGAGGTGCTCGAAGATCCGCTCGATCGTGGGGTGGCGGCCCGCCAGCTCGACCTCGTCGAACTTGGCGCCGTCGAACACCGGCGTGGCCACCAGGGTGGACGGGCGGGTGGTCGGGCGGGTCTTGGTCTCGGTGCCACGGATCGGCTCCTCCCCCACCTCGGTGCCGTCGTCGACCCAGCCCCAGCGGGCGGCGTAGCCGAGGTGCGTCTCGAGCACCTGGCCGACGTTCATCCGGGACGGGACGCCGAGCGGGTTGAGGATCACGTCCACCGGCGTGCCGTCTGCGAGGAACGGCATGTCCTCGATCGGCAGGATGCGGCTGATGACACCCTTGTTGCCGTGACGGCCGGCGAGCTTGTCGCCGACGGAGATCTTGCGCTTCTGCGCCACGTACACCCGGACGAGCTGGTTCACGCCCGGCGGGAGCTCGTGGTCGTCACTGCGGCTGAAGACCTTGACGTCGATGACCTTGCCGGACTCGCCGTGCGGCACCTTGAGCGAGGTGTCCCGGACCTCACGGGCCTTCTCACCGAAGATGGCGCGGAGGAGCCGTTCCTCCGGGGTGAGCTCGGTCTCCCCCTTGGGCGTGACCTTGCCGACCAGGACGTCGCCCGGGCCGACCTCGGCACCGATGCGGATGATCCCGCGCTCGTCGAGGTCGGCCAGGATGTCGTCGGAGAGGTTCGGGATGTCCCGGGTGATCTCCTCGGGTCCGAGCTTGGTGTCGCGTGCGTCGACCTCGTGCTCGTGGATGTGGATCGACGTGAGCACGTCGTCCTTGACCAGACGCTCCGAGAGGATGATGGCGTCCTCGAAGTTGTAGCCCTCCCACGGCATGAAGGCCACGAGGAGGTTCTTGCCGAGCGCCAGCTCCCCGTTGTCGGTCGAGGGCCCCTCGGCCAGCACGTCACCCTTGGAGAACCGGTCGCCCTCGGCGACCCGGACCCGCTGGTTGATCGACGTGTCCTGGTTGGACCGCTCGAACTTGTGGAGTCGGTAGGTCCGGCGGCCGGCCTTCTTGTAGTCCACGGTGATGGACCGGCCGTCGACCTCGAGCACGGTGCCGTCCTCGTCGGCGAGGATCATGTCGGCGGCGTCACGGGCGGCCCGGCCCTCGATGCCCGTGCCGATGAACGGCGCCTCGGCGCGCAGCAGCGGCACGGCCTGCCGCTGCATGTTGGCTCCCATCAGGGCCCGGTTGGCGTCGTCGTGCTCGAGGAAGGGGATGAGCGCCGTGGCGACCGACACGATCTGCTTGGGCGAGATGTCCATGAGCTGGACCTCGTTGGGCGTCACGGCCGTGATCTCGGTCGTGGCGCCCAGGAACTCGCCCAGGTCGAGCTGCTTCTTCAGGTCCTGGAGCGACGCCGCCTGGGGGGAGCGTCGGACGAGCACCCGGTCCTCGGCGAACGAGCCGTCGGGCCGGAGCGGCGTGTTGGCCTGGGCGACGATGTACTCCTCCTCCTCGTCCGCCGACAACCACACGACCTCGCCGGTGACCTTGCCGTTGCGGACGGTCCGGTAGGGCGTCTCGATGAACCCGAAGTTGTTGACCCGGGCGAAGGTCGACAGGGCGCCGATGAGGCCGATGTTCGGACCTTCCGGGGTCTCGATCGGGCACATCCGTCCGTAGTGGGAGAAGTGGACGTCGCGGACCTCGAAGCCCGCCCGCTCCCGGGAGAGGCCGCCCGGGCCGAGCGCCGAGAGTCGACGCCGGTGGGTCAGACCCGAGAGCGGGTTGACCTGGTCCATGAACTGCGAGAGCTGGGACGTCCCGAAGAACTCCTTGATCGCCGCGGTCACCGGCCGGATGTTGATGAGCGTGTTCGGCGTGATGGCCTCGACGTCCTGGGTCGTCATGCGCTCACGCACGACGCGCTCCATGCGGGACAGACCGATGCGCACCTGGTTCTGGATCAGCTCCCCCACGGACCGCACCCGCCGGTTGGCGAAGTGGTCCTGGTCGTCGAGCCGGTAACCGTGGGTGTGGGCGGCCAGGTTGAGCAGGTAGGTGGTGGCAGCGAGCACCTCGCACCGGCTCAGGACCTGCTGGTCCGGCTCGGGCCGGTCGAGGAGCGGAGCCACCTGGGGGAAGGTCTCGGCGATCCGCTCGATCTCGGGACCGAGCTTGCGGTTGAGCTTGTAGCGGCCCACCCGGGACAGGTCGTAGCGGCGCGACTCGAAGAAGGCGTTGTTGAAGTAGTTCCGGGCCCCGTCGGCGGTCGCCGGCTCGCCCGGCCGCGCCCGCTTGTAGATCTCGATGAGCGCCTCCTCCTGGGTGGGCGCCAGCTCGGCGTCCTTCTCCCACTGCCCCTCGAGGAAGTCGAAGTGACGGACGAAGGCCTCGAGGAACCCCGGGGCGTGCTCCTCGTCGTAGCCGAGGGCCCGGAGCAGCACGAACAGCGACAGCCGCCGCTTGCGGGCGACCCGGGTCCCGGCGGTCGGGTCCTTGCCCGGCTTGTGCTCGACGTCGAACTCGATCCACTCGCCCCGGGAGGGGTGGATGGTGCCCTTGACCAGCTCGTGCTTGGACAGGTTCCGCAGGCGGAACCGCTCACCGGGCTGGAAGATCACGCCCGGTGACCGGACGAGCTGGGAGACCACGACCCGCTCGGTCCCGTTGATGATGAAGGTGCCCTTGTCGGTCATCATCGGGAAGTCCCCCATGAAGACCGTCTGCTCCTTGATCTCGCCGGTGTTGGCGTTGATGAACCGGGCCTTGGCGAAGATCGGGGCGGAGAAGGTCATGTCCTTCTCCTTGCACTCCTCCACCGTGAACTTGGGCGGCGGGCGCAGGAACGGGTCCGACGGATCGAACTCGAGCTCGAGGCTCAGGGTCTCGGTGAAGTCCCTGATGGGGCTGATGTCCCGGAAGGCGTCGGCCAGGCCGTGGTCGACGAACCACTGGAACGACTCCCGCTGGACGGCGATCAGGTCCGGCAGGTCGAGGACCTCGTCGATGTTCGCGAACGAGTAACGGTCCCGGAGGGCGGCGCGAGCTGGCACAGGGGTCTCCTCAGGCGAAGGAACGAACAGCCGGGGCGGCGGGGGGCGCCGTCAGGGCGCGCCCGTCCCGAGGGGAATCCACACGGGGACGGGAACGACGCAGCACGGCAATCGAGGATGCTACAACCCCACGCCGAACGGGTCAATACGCGTGCGAGGCCAGAGGCCCGGCCGGCCCGCGGTCCACGAGGACCCGATGAGCGTAGGGATCGGCGTGGGAGAGGTCAAGGACCCTCGGGGGCGGTCGGACCGCCCCCGGGAGGTCACTTGATCTCAGCGGTTCCGCCAGCTTCCTCGATCTGCTTCAGGGCGTCCTCGGCGGCGTCCTTGGAGACACCCTCGAGGACGGGCTTCGGCACACCCTCGACGACCGCCTTGGCCTCGGCGAGGCCCAGGCTGGTCAGCGAGCGCACGACCTTGATGACGTTGATCTTCTTCTCGCCCTCGCCCGTCAGGATGACGTCGAACGAGGTCTTCTCGTCGTCACCGTCACCGGCGTCGCCCCCTCCGCCGGCAGGGGCCACGGCGACTGCGGCGACCGGCGCTGCGGCCGTCACGCCGAAGCGGTCCTCGAAGGCCGTGAGCAGCTCGGAGAGCTCGAGCACGGTCAGCCCGGCGATGGCGTCCAGGATCTCTTCCTTGGTGGTCATTGTGGGGTTGCTCCTCGTGTGTCGAAGTTGGGTGTCGAAGTCGGGTGTCGAAGTCGGGTGTCGCGGCGTTCGATCAGTCCTCGGTGGACTGCTCGGTGACCTCGGGGTCCGGGGTGGACTCTGGCTCCGCTGCGGCCTCGGCGTCCGGCTCTGCGGCAGGCTCTGCGGCGGCCTCGGGCTCGTCAGCCGGAGCGTCACCAGCCGGGGCGGCTGCGTCCTCCGCCGGAGTGTCCGCATCGACCTCGGGGGCGTCGGCGGCCGCTGTGGGCGTCTCGGACCCAGCGCCGCCCTGTTCGATCAGCGCCTGGAGGGCGTAGGCGAACTTCTGCGGCACCGCCTGCAGGAGGCCGGCGAGGTTGCGCATCGGTGCAGCGAGGCCACCGGCGAATCGGGCGAGCAGCTCCTCGCGGGGCGGCACATCGGCGAGGCGCACCACCTCGGCGGCGTCGAGCGGTGCCGAGCCCAGCAGGCCACCCTTGAGCACCAGGCCGGCGTTGGTCTTGGCGAAGGCCTTGAGCTCCTTGGCCACGGTCACGGCGTCACCCGGCGAGCCGTCCTCGCGGGTCCGGACGAAGGCGATCGCCGTCGGCCCCACCAGGAGGGCGTCCAGGTCGGCGTCGAGGTCGGCGACCGCACGACGGACGAGTGTGTTCTTGTAGATGCGGTACTCCCCGCCCGACGAACGCAGTCGACCCCGGAGGTCCTGGAGGTCCCGGACGCTCAGGCCGCGGTACTCGGTGAACACGACGGCGTCGGCGGACGCGAACTGCTCGCGGACCTCGTCGACGACGGCCACCTTCTCGGGTCTCGGATTGTCCATGTGTGGTGCCTCTGACGCTCCGGCCCGACCTGTGGGGCCGGACCTCGTGTGCGGGGTCCCGGTGCGGGAGGCCCGGCGACGCAGCGGCCGCGGCCTCCACCGCTGCACGGGGCACGGTGAGGCTCCGTCCGCCTACCCAGGTGGGCCCGCAGGCCCGTTACGCACGATGTGCACCGGGGGTCTCCGGCAACGAGAACTCGATCGGTTGTGGTGCGCCCACCCGGCCGGAGCCTCGGTGAGCGCTCGTGATCGTAGGGCAGGCCGGCCGGACGACGCCAGCCGAGCGCTCAGCCCTCGGCCCGGGACAGGTCCAGCCGGACGCCCGGTCCCATGGTCGACGACAGCGTCCCCTTGCGGAAGTAGCGGCCCTTGGCCGACGCCGGCTTGACCTTGGCCAGCTCGTCGAGGATGGCCCGGAGGTTCGCCTCGAGCGCATCGGTGGCGAAGCTCGCCTTGCCGACCATCACGTGGACGTTGCCGTGGCGGTCGGTGCGGTACTCGACCTTGCCGCCCTTGAACTCCTCGACCGCCTTGGCCGGGTCGGGCGTCACCGTCCCGGTCTTGGGGTTGGGCATGAGACCCCGGGGGCCGAGCACCCGGCCGAGCCGACCGACGACCGGCATGAGGTCGGGGGTGGCGATCGTCACGTCGAAGTCGAGCATGCCCCCCTCGATCTGGGCGGCGAGGTCCTCGGCACCGACGAACTCGGCTCCGGCGGCCTGTGCGGCCGTGGCGGCCTCGCCCTGGGCGAACACCGCCACCCGCACGTCCTTGCCGGTCCCCGACGGCAGCGCCACCGTGCCCCGGACCATCTGGTCCGCCTTGCGGGGATCGACGCCGAGGCGGATGCAGGCCTCGACGGTCTCGTCGAACTTCGCCGTCGCCATCCGCTTGACCGTCTCGATGGCCTCGGTGGCCTCGTAGGTCCGGTCCCGGTCGAAGCTCGCGGCCGCGTCGGTGTATCGCTTCCCTGCTGGTGCCATGTCAACCCTCCTGGGTCTCCCTCTGGATCACCGAACTCCCCGGTCGAGGTGACCCCGGGGTGGTGCCGGCGCCTCCGCGCCGGTGTCCTTCCGGCGCCTCCGCGCCGGTGTCCTTCCGGCGCCTCCGCGCCGGTGTGGCCGGCGGACCGGCCGTCGAACTCAGCTGACGACCCGGATCCCCATGGAGCGGGCCGTCCCGGCGATCTGGAGCTTGGCGGCCTCGAGGTCGTCGGTGTTGAGGTCGGGCATCTTGACCTGGGCGATCTCGGCGACCTGGGCGTCGGTGATCTGCCCCACGAACCCGCGGCCCGGCGTCTGCGACCCCTTGTCGAGCGAGGCAGCCTCACGGATCAGCACCGGGGCCGGTGGCGTCTTGGTGACGAAGCTGAAGGTCCGGTCCTCGTAGATCGAGATCTCGACCGGGATGATCGTGCCGCGCTTGTCCTCGGTCTTCGCGTTGTACTCCTTGCAGAAGTCCATGATCGCGATGCCGTGCGGGCCGAGGGCCGTTCCCACCGGGGGTGCCGGTGAGGCCTGGCCGGCCGGGATCTGGATCTTCACGAGGGCGACGACGTTCTTCTTGGCCATGTGGCTCTCCCAGTGGCGCTTCCGCGCCGCAGCTCGGGGGACGGGTCATTGTGGTCGCCGGTCACCCCGACGGGCAACCCGGCGGACCGGCGGTCAGATCTTCGCGACCTGCGCGAAGTCGAGTTCGACCGGCGTCTCGCGCCCGAAGATGTTGACGAGCACCTTGAGCTTGAGGTGGTCCTCGTTGATCTCGGTGATCTGGGCGTCGAAGTCGGCGAAGGGACCTTCCTTGACCCGGACCGGATCGCCCACCTCGAACTCGATGCGGAACTTGGGCTCCGGCTTGGCGCGACCACGGTCCTCGTCCTCCCCGGGGCGCTCGCCGGTGCCGAGGAACTTCTCGACCTCCTTGCGGCGCAACGGCGACGGCTTGTTGCTCGGGCCGGCGAACCCCGTCACACCCGGGGTGTTGCGGATCACCGACCAGCTCTCGTCGTCGAGCAGGCACCGGACCAGGAGGTAGCCGGGGAAGACCTTCTTCTGGACGACGACCTTCTTGCCCTGCTTGAGCTCGACCTGGTCCTGCATCGGGATCACGACCTCGTGGACCTTGGACTCCATGTTCATGGAGCGGATGCGCGCCTCGATGTTCTGGCGGACCTTGTTCTCGTAGCCCGACTGCGTGTGGAGGACGTACCACTTGCCCGGCCGGTCGTAGGGCGACTCCGGCGCAGGGAGCACCTCGTCGGCGAGCGACTCCTCGACCACGTCGACGAACCCGTCGGCATCGTCGGCCACGGCATCGTCTGCGACGGCGTCACCGGACACGGACTCGTCGGCCACGGATTCGTCGGCCACGGATTCGTCAGCGACGGCGTCACCGGACACGGACTCGTCGGCCGCTGCGTCGTCGATCGGATCCATCTCTCTCACCTGGTCGGCGTCGGACATGTGGTCACTCTCCTAGAACGAACCGGTGAGGGCACCGGGACCGGCACCGAGCGACGTGGCGTTGCCCGGATCGAGCAGCATCCGGAACAGCTCGCCGAAGACGAAGTCGACCCCGAACACGAAGGCCGTGAAGACGATGAGCGCCACCAGCACGATCGTCGAGTACCGGATGACCTCCTCGCGGGTCGGCCAGGCGACCTTGCGGAGCTCGGCACGCACCTCGCGGACGAACTCGGCGGGGTTGGTCCGCTCGGACTTGAGGCGCTGCGCGGGCGCACGCCGGTCGCGGGTGGTGGTCTGGGTGCCGTCCGCGGCGAGCTGACCGGCCTTCTGCGCCGCTCGCTTCTGCTCTCGGTTCATCGACATGTCGGCACCTCGTGTGCGTTCCGAGCAGGGCAGGAGGGACTCGAACCCCCAACCGCCGGTTTTGGAGACCGGTGCTCTACCAATTGAGCCACTGCCCTCGGTGGGTTCCCCGGCGCCGGCCGCACGCAGCAGCCGCCGGGACCGCCAAGGTTAGACCCCCGCAGGCAGGTGGGCGACACGGGCGGCCGGGGGCCCGGGGTCACTTCAGGATCTTGGTGACCCGACCCGCTCCCACAGTCCGACCACCCTCACGGATCGCGAACCGCAACCCCTCATCCATCGCGATCGGCGCGATCAACTCGACGACCATCTCCGTGTTGTCACCC
>CAINRS010000157.1 GCA_903852755.1 uncultured Actinomycetes bacterium
GGTCCCGGCGCTGGGAGCACCGCCCGCAGTGGCGGGCGTCGCGCCGTGCGGCTCCAGACCGACGCCCCGCGGCGCCGAACCTGTGCCGCCGCACAGTTGGGGCATCTGCCCAGGCCCCATGGACCCTTCGGAGGGCCCGCTTCGTTGACAGTCCGTGGTGCCTGCACGACACTCTGAGTCACCTTCCGTCGAATGTCGGCGGGAGTTCGGGGTGTCGGGGGCCCGGGGACGGGCCCCGGTGGAGTCCAGCAGAAGAGGGGTTCGCACGTGGCCGTGTTCCGTCGCAGCAAGGGCGATGACGGCGATCCGGGCGGTTCGCGCCGCCGGCGCAAGTCCGTCGACTTCGACGCGGGCAGTGCCGCCATCCTCGACGTCCAGATCGGCGAGTGGGTCGGATCGACCCGACCGAAGCTCGGTGAGATCCTCCTCGAGCTCGGCTCCATCGATCCGGACGAACTGCTGCGCGCGCTGCAACGCCAGAAGAACGCTCCGTCCACCGAGGGTGCGGCGCGCCTCGGCGAGATCCTCATGGAGCTCGGTTCGATCGACGAGGTCGCACTCGCTGCCGGGTTGGCCAACCAGTTCGGCGTCCCGCTCGCAGACCTCCACATGCTCGCCCCGGACCCCGAGGCCATCGCCCGCGTCCCTGAGGACCTGGCCCGACGCCACCGCGTGTTCCCCGTGCACGTCGAGGACGGTCGGGTCTACCTGGCGAGTGCCGACCCGCTGAACACGGAGGCCATCCGCGAGCTCGTCGACCACTGCCAGAGCATCGGGCTGATGATCGGGGCGCGCAGTGAGATCGACCGGTTGCTCGACCAGTCGTACAGCGCACTCGCCGACCACCACGAGATGGTGCAGGCCTTCGAACTGTCGAACGCGTCGATGGGTGCCGACGACGCAACGGTCGAGGCGTTCCAGGTCGACGAGAACGCGCCGGTGGTCAAGGTCGTCAACCAGATCCTCACCCAGGGTGTGCGGAGCCGTGCGTCGGACATCCACCTGGAGCCCGGTGAGGGGTTCCTGCGTGTGCGCTACCGCGTGGACGGCGCCATGACCGAGGTGCTCCGTCTCCCGGTGATCATGGGCCCGGCCATCTCGAGCCGCATCAAGGTCATGTCGGAGCTCAACATCGTCGAGCGCCGCCGTCCGCAGGACGGGCAGTTCTCGGTGCGCGTCGACGGCAGGCCGATCGACGTGCGCTGTTCGGTCGTCCCGACCGTGCACGGCGAGACGATCGTGCTGCGACTGCTCGACAAGACCAAGACGCTCCTGTCCATGAAGGAGCTCGGCATGATCCCCCAGGTGGAGGAACCCTTCCTCCGTCTGGCCGGTTCGCCGCTCGGCATGATCCTGTGCACCGGTCCGACGGGTGCGGGCAAGACCACCACCCTGTACGCAGCGCTCAACGAGGTGAACGACCCGACCAAGAACACCATCACCGTCGAGGACCCGGTCGAGTACCAGTTCGAGGGCATCAACCAGATGCAGGTCACGGAGACCGGGTTCGACTTCGCAACGGGACTGCGCGGCATCCTGCGCCAGGACCCGGACGTGATCCTGGTCGGCGAGATCCGTGACGAGGAGACGGCTCGCATCGCGATGCAGGCCTCGCTCACCGGCCACATGGTGCTGAGCTCCATGCACGCCATCGACTCGGTCTCGGCGCTGCAGCGGTTCATGGACATGGGGATCGAGCCGTTCCTGGTCGCCTCGGCGATCAACGGTGTGGTCGGACAGCGGTTGCTCCGCCGGTTGTGCACGACGTGCATGGCCCCCACCCAGCCCCGCCCGGCCGACGTGTCGGTGGTGGCCGACTTCACCGACGGCCAGCAACCGGCGACCTGGTACCTCCCGGTCGGTTGTCACCGGTGCGAGCACACCGGATACCGCGGCCGGATCGGCGTCTACGAGCTACTGGTCATGAGCGAGCGAGTGCGCGAGCTCGTGGTCAACCGGGCGACGCACGCCGAGATCACCCAGACGGCGATCGAGGAGGGCATGCGGACCATGGCCGCCCAGGCGTTCCAACTCGTCGTCGACGGCATCACGACGGTGGAGGAGGTGTTCCGGTCCGTCTACGCCCCGAGCAGCATGGCCGATGAGCCGTTGGCGCTCGGTCCGGGGCCCCGTGCGCTCCAGCCCGGGGACGCCGCCCTGCCCGCAGGCGATGCTGCTCTGCCAGCGGCCGAGTCCGAGGATCCGTCGGCAGGGGTTCCCGGGATCGTGTGGGAGGGCGCAGCGGTGTCCGACGCACCTGTCCCGGCCCCGGACCCGCAACAGGATCGACCGGTGACGGGTCACGTCGTCCCGCCACCGTTCAGCCCCACGGCTGCGGACCCTGGGTCGTCTGATGATCCGCTCAGGGTGGGTTCCGGAACGGCTGAGGACGAGAATGGCTCGACGGCTACGGTCAGTGACCTGACCACCTGGAGGGAGGCGTCAGCGTGACTGCGGTACAGGAACCAGGTCAGGTCGATCCAGGGGTCGGCGCCCCCCCTCCTGCGCCCAAGCAGCGGCGCAAGGACCGCGCCCGGAACGCCGGGACCGCTCGGTTCCGCTACGAGGCGGAGAACCTCGACGGCCAGAAGGTCAAGGGTGAGATCGAGACGGTCTCGGCCAACGCAGCCCGGAACGAACTGGCGGTCCAGGGGCTCCGGGTCACCAAGATCAGGGAGAAGAAGGGTCTCCAGACCGACATCACCGCCGAGAAGGTCCCGCTGCCGGACATCATGCACTTCTCGCGGCAGATGGCCACGTTCCTGCGGGCCGGTGTGCCGGTCACCGAGGCGATCGACAACCTGCGTCAGGACGCCAAGAACAAGCGGTTCCGCAGTGTGCTCAACGACGTGCTCGAGCGGGTCACCGCCGGTCGGTCGCTGGCGAGCAGCCTCGCGGCGCACGCGGACGTGTTCCCGCCCTACTACATGGCGATGTTGCGGTCCGCGGAACTGACGGGCCGCATGGACGAGGCCTTCGACCAGCTGCACACCTACATCCGTCGGGACGTCGAGCTGTCCCGCCAGGTCCGCAAGGCCCTCATCTACCCGGTGATCCTGCTCGGGCTCTCCTTCGTGGTGATCCTCATCATCGTGGTGTTCGCCATCCCCCGGTTCGCCGACTTCTTCGAGGAGTTCGACGCGGAGCTCCCGCTCCCGACCCGCATGCTGATGGGGGTGGCCGACTTCGTGCAGTCGCCCGCCGGCCTGATCACCGGGCTGATCCTGGTCGTCGCTGCGGTCGGGACGTTCTTCTACGTCAAGACCCCGGGTGGCCGCCTCAACCTGCACGCGCTGCAGCTCAAGGTCCCGATGATCTCGACGGTGGTCACCTACTCGTCCACCGAGCGGTTCACCCGTGTCCTCGCCGTGCTGCTCGACGCCGGCACGCCGCTGCCCGAGGCACTCCCCACCGCCATCGACTGCTCCAACAACCTCGTCTACAAGAAGCGTCTGAACGCCGCCATGGAGGGCGTCCTCGCCGGTCAGGGATTCGCTGAGCCGCTCGCCCGAACCGAGTTGTTCCCCACCACCACCATCCAGATGGTCCGGGTGGGGGAGCGCACCGGTGAGCTGTCGACGCAGCTCAACAACGCCGCGGGCTTCTACGAGGAGGAGCTCAACTACGCGATCGACAAGCTGACGGCCTGGTTCGAGCCCATCACGATCATCTTCATCGGTGCGGTCGTGGGGTTCGTGGCGCTCGCCATGGTGAGCGCCATGTACGGCATCTACGGCCAGGTCAACGTCGGGTAGAGGTCGAGGTGACTGGCGGCACGCGTGGTGGAGGGCAGTCGGGGCTCAGCCTCATCGAGGTCCTCGTCGCCGTGGCCATCGCCTCGATCATCGTGGTGGTGCTCGCCAACGCCCTGATCGCCTCGATCCGCGTCGACGCCAGCACTCGGCGGACCCAGACGCTCTCGCAGGCGCTCACCACGCTCGCCGACGGGGTCGGGGTGGGCCAGTTCGTGAGCTGTGGGATCGACGCCGCGGACGAGTGCAGGTACGTGCCGGCCGGGACGTGCACGTCGACGACGACCACGTCGACGGCGCCGCCGGATCCGAGCACCACGACCACGACCACGCCGGCCTGCGCCGTGACGGTCGTGACCGCTGCCGAGGTCACGTCGCCCCGGACGACCCCGGCCCAGCAGGCCTACTTCGAGGTGTTGTCCGACTTCGTCGCCGATGCCCAACGCGACGAGGTGTTCGACGGGACCACGTTCGACGTCACCTCGGTCCGGTTCTGGGCGCCCACGCCGTCGACGGCCGACGCCCCCGGAGCCGGTGACTGGACCGGAACCGACTCGAGCGCCGGCCTGGTGGAACTCACGCTCTCGGCGACCCGCGACGGGTCCACCCAGACGCTCGTGGTGCTCAAGCGTGACCCGGGGGTGCGGGCGTGAGCGCCGGTACCACCCTGCGCCGGCGGTCCCAGTCGGGCCTCACCCTGGTCGAGGTCGTCCTCGCCGTCGCGCTCACCCTCATCATCGTGGCGCCGCTCACGGCCTGGTTGGTACTCAGCGTCGACCGCAGCTTCAACGGTCAGGGCGAGGCCGGGGTCGACCTCACCAACATCAGCCTCAACCTCAAGCGAGACATCCCCTCGGCCGCTGCGATCCGCTCCGGTGACGACGTGCTGGCGGTCAACTACACACCGTGCGCCGCCCGGCCCTCCGGGTTCGATCCCACCGACGTCGCCGAGGTGCGGTTCGTGGTCGACCTCGACGACGAGGTCCCACCCGCCAAGGTCGAGTACATCGAGCGGGTCCGTGACGGGGTCCACTCGCTGTGGCGCCACAAGTGCGTCGACGGTCCTGCGCAGGGGCTCCAGTGGACCCAGGACGCCGTGAGCGAGGTCTCGACCGAGCTCGAGCCGCTCGACGACGTCGGGACGCCGCAGTACGTCCGGGTCCGGTGCGAGGAGCGGATCGACGACACCGGGTCCGCCGACCCGTGCGGTCTGGTGACCGTCGACGTGCGACCCTCCGGGAGCGCCACCGCGTCGGTCACCCAGGAGGTCCGCTACGACAGCGGCGCCGCCCAGGAGGAGGAGATCGAGGTCTCCGACGGTGAGCCGATCCCCCGGATCACCTCCACACCGGCGACCACCATCGGTTTCCGGCCGTTCACCGTGGCGTTCTCCTCGGTCACGTCGGAGAACCTCGAGGGTGCCCAGCTCATCTGGGAGGTCGTCGTCCAGAACGGGCTGACCCAGGCCGACGCCTCGTGCTCGGACCCGGCCGCAGCCGAGTTCACCTGCACCTTCAACCCGGCGTCCTTCCCCGCCGACGACCGGGCGAGGTTCAAGGTCAGGTTGACGGTCACCAAGACCGTGCCGGGGCCGCCGTCACGGACCTACGTCAAGTCGACGAGCCGCATCGCCGAGGTACGCAACACCCGGCCGTCGGCGGTGATCACCGCGCCGTCGGAGTCCGACGACATCTTCCGCCGGATCCCCGTGACCTTCGACGCGTCCTCGTCGTTCGACTTCGACGCCCCCAACGGGGACGTGACCGAGCTCCTCTGGGACGTCGACGGCGACGGCCAGGACGATTCGCAGTACGCCAACCTCGAGACGTTCGAGCACACGTACCCGGCGAGCTTCATCCCCGCCGGCCAGACCCAGCGCCAGATCAAGGTCCGCCTCACCGCACGTGATGCCGACGGCGGGGTCGACATCGAGGAGCGGACGATCACGGTGCGTAACGCCCCGCCGGTCCTGGCGGTCACCCCGTCCGAGGTGCTGCTCGGCAGCTTCGACGAGGAGGCGGTGTTCTCGCTGCTCCCGCTGACCGATGGTCCGACCTGCAACTCGCCGGGCCCGGACGGCGTGCCGGCTGGTTCGTGTGATCTCGACGGTCGCATCGTGCGCTACGAGGTCGACTTCGGCGACGACTCCGAGCCGCTGCTGGTCGAGGCCGGTTCGGGCGGGTTCACCCCGGCCCAGCGGACGGCGCTCGGCGACATCCGCCACGTCTACCCCACGGTGGTCGACTCCAACGGGGTGCCGATCACCACCTACGAGGCCTTCGTGCGGGCGACCGACGAGCTCGGGGCGGTGTCCAACCGCTTTGTCCTCGTCACGATCAACCTGCGCCCGCGGATGGTCGTGGCCGGCACGGCGGTCACCGCACCCGCCACCACGCCGGGTGCTGCGGCCTCACCGCTGGTCATCAACGGTCCGCTCGCCGGCGGTTCGACGGTGGTCAGCGCCTCCAGCCCCGCATCGGCGACCTTCGACGCGTTCTCGCCGAGCGGGGTGCAGCAGCTCTGCCCCGTCCCGCTCCCCAACCCGCAGCTGACCTCGTGCGATCCGGAGGACGGGATCAGCTCGATCAGCTGGGCGTGGTCCGACAACTCCGGCAACCAGAACGGTCCGGTGGCCACGGCCTCCACCCACACCCGGCAGTTCACGGCCCCCGGTTCGTACACCCTGACGCTCACCGGCACCGACACCGCCGGTGCCACGGGGTCGGCCACGCGGACGGTCAAGGTCAACAACCCGCCGACGGCCTCGATCACGACCGGGGTGCAGACGGTCCCGGCCGTCGAGGCGACGATCAACCCGAACAGCGCCCTGTTGGCCAACCAGGTCTGGCGCCGGCTGCCCGTCGCGCTCTCCGCCTCGTCCGTGAACGACGCGGACGCTCCGTCGGGGGCCTCGCCGGTGTCGTGCTCGTGGTCGGTCACCCGGGCGGGCGTGACGACGCAGCTGGGCTCCGGTGCGTGCTCCACGAGCCGCCAGTGGGAGCCCACCGAACTCGGCGCCCACACGCTCACGCTCACGCTCACCGACAGCGAGGGCGGTCGCCGGGATGTGACCCGGACCGTGACGGCGGTCAACCGGAAGCCGATCCTGCGGCTCATCCCCGACCCACGCCCATCCCCGCAGACACCGTTCGTGGTCGACGACGGGACGCCGTTCACGATCGGCTGCAACAACTCGACCGACCCCGACGCCGCCCCGGACGCTCCCGGGATGCAGTGCGAGTGGACGTGGGGTGACGGATCACCTGTCGAGGTGCTCCCGGCCTCGGACAACGCCGTCCACCTCTACAACCGGAACAACAGCAACTGCACGGGGACGACGCGCCGGACGTGCTCGCTCTCGGTGACCGTGGTGGACGCCGACGGCGGCAGGACGACGCTCGCCAACCAGGCGGTGAAGCTCAACCTGGGTCCGAGCGTCTCGTTGTTCTCGATCACGCCGGCGGTCCAGACGGTGCCCAACGCCAACGGCGAGTTCGTCTTCACCGCGACAGCGACCCTCAACGACGGCGACGGATTCGTGGCGGGCGCCACCTACCGCTGCGAGGAGCGTCAGGGCACCGAACCCGACTCGCCGTGGGTCGTCGTGAGCACCTCCCAGGAGTTCAAGCAGAACCCGGCGCCAGGGACCGAGCCGCCGTCGTGGTCGCCGCCGTCGTTCCAGTGCCGGTACACCAACGGCGGCCTGAAGCGGGTGATCGTCCGGTTCTTCGACAGCGACGGTCGTTTCGCCGAGTCCAACCCCGCCCAGGGTCAGGCCAGGGCGAACCTGCGGCCGATCGCCCAGATCCGGATCGACTCACCGATCACCCTGGATCCTGACGGCAAGCCGGTCGTGAAGCTCCCGCCCTACTCGGTGGACTACTCCGACGGCGGTTCGTTCGACCCGGACGGCACGGGTCCGCTCACCTACTCGTGGAGGTGGCAGGACGGTGTGGACTCCCAGACGGGAGCCAACCCGCCTGCTCGGACGAACTTCTCCAACCCGGGTGAGTACACCCTCACGCTGACCGTCACCGATGCCGAGGGGTTGGCGTCGGTGCCGGTCTCGACCACAGTGCGCCTGAACCGCCGGCCGACCGCCCAGGGCTCGTTCAGGTCCACCGGCTGTGGTGCCCTGCCGGCGGAGCGGGCGCTCGCACCGACCTCGCCGCCCAGGCGGGTGTGCCGCGGCATCCCGGTGACCTTCGACGCCGCCTCGGCGCTCCTCGAGAGTGGCCGCTCGAGTGATCTGGACAGCCCGCTCGTGAACGGGTCCCGGATCGCCACGTACCGGTGGAACATCCAGACCTCGGTCACCAACAACGACTTCACGCAGTTCGACACGGCGGTGCCGCCACCGATCACGTGGACGCCCACCACTGCGCAGCTCGGTGCGTCCGGGTTCACCCGGTCCGTCACCCTGAGCGTCATCGACACGGACGGCTTCGAGACCACCGTGCAGACCTACCTGATCACGGTCGTCGACACCCCGCCGATCGCCATCTTCCGGACCGACCCGTCCACCAGCCGGACCGACCCGGTGACGGGCCAGCAGATCGTCTACAAGCGCTGGGACGACGCCGCGGCCAACGTGTCCGACAACTACCTCTCGATCGGACTGTTCGACGACGGCTCGTTCGACCCGGACGGGACCACGCCGCCCCCGAACGGAGGCACGCTCCTGTACCGGTGGGCGACCGGTGACGGGGCGGCCGACAAGGTCGGCGCAACCCCGGGCGCACTGTCGACCACCTCGCACACCTACACCCGGGCCGGGCGGTTCCAGGTGCAGCTGACCGTGACGGACCCGGCTGCCCAGACCGGCACCGCCTCCCGGCTGGTGGTGCTCAACAAGCCGCCGGTGGCGGGCATCGCGCCGATCACCACACCGCGCAACCCGGGAGCGTTCACGCTCGACGGCACACCGTCGGTGGACCCGGCCCAGGACAACGAGTCGCCGTCGCTCACCTACGCCTGGACGGTCCGCAACCAGTCCGGTGGGGTGGTCGCCACCTTCGCCACGGCGCAGCCGAGCTTCACCCCGCCCTCGCCGGGGACCTACACCGCCGAGTTGGTCGTGACCGACAAGTACGGCGAGGTCTCGCCGGTGGCGTCGCGGACGTTCCGGGTGAACGCCGGCCCGACCGCCGTGATCGCCGGGTTGGACCGGATCGCCCTCAACCCCAACTACACGGTCACCTTCGACAGCGCGGGGACCACCGACGACGACGGCCCCGCCGGACTGGTGTACCAGTGGGACTTCGGTGACGGCTCGCCCGTGGTGACCGGGCCGGCCGGCACCAACACGACGGCCACCAGGACGTTCGCCGCGCCGCCCGCCAACTCCGTGGGGCCGTTCACCCGCACGGTCACGCTCACGGTCACCGACGCCCTCGGGCTCACCTCGACCGACACCGTGGTGGTCAAGCTCAACCGCGCCCCGGTGCCCGACATCGGTGCGCTCTCCGGTGTGGAGCGGGGCTTCCCCGTGACCCTGTCGGGTACGGGCACGACCGACCCGGACATCGAGGCCGGCCAGACCCTGCAGTACGCCTGGACGGTCCTGAGCGGCACGACCACCGTCGCCACCCTGACGGGGCAGACCGCTCCGTACACGTTCACCTCGACCGGAACGTTCACGGTGCGGCTGACCGTCACCGACGGCGACGGCCTGTCGGCCACGACCCAGCGCACGGTGAGCGTGGCCAACCGGCCGCCGACGGCCGAGATCATCAACGCCGTCCCCGGTGGCAACCCGGTGTTCAAGGAGGACGACGGCCAGCCGTTCCTGACCAGCTGGGGCGGCAACAACTCGGTCTCACCCTACGGGGCGCCGCTCGAGTACCGCTGGGAGTTCGGTGACGGCACGGTGATCGACTTCTCGTCGGCGTCGAGCGCGGACCACACCTACGCCACCGCCGGCCGGTACACCGCCCGGCTGATCGTGCGTGACCCGAGCACCGGCCTGACCGACGACGACACCCGGCCGGTCATCATCAACCGTCGTCCGATCGCCCGGATCACGGCCAGCTCCACGTACCTGAACGTCGCTCCGGGCACGGTCAACTTCTCGGGTGTGACGTCGTCCGATGCGGACCCGCCGTCGCTCTGCGTGAGCTCGCAGACGCCGGTGCCGTCCAACGGCATCTGCAGCTACAACTGGGACCTCGACGGTGACGGGCAGACCGACGACTCGAGCGCCGCTGCGCCGTCGTTCACCTACACCGAGCCCGGTGCCTACCTGGTCCGGCTCAACGTCACCGACGGCGAGGGCACGCTGGGCACCACCACGGTGCTCGTCCAGGTCAACACGGCGCCGATCGCCGTGATCGACGACCCGGACTCGCCCCCTGGCGCATCCGACGGCCGCCGGGTCCTCAACCCGCCGTACCAGACGACGTTCGTGGGCAGCTCGTCGCTCGACGACCTGGGCCCGTCCAACCTGACCTACCAGTGGGACTTCACCAACGACGGCACGTTCGACGCGTCGGGTCCGTCGGTGACGCACCAGTACCCGGCGTCGCTCGCCGGGACCACGGTGACGGTCCGTCTGCGGGTCCAGGACCAGTTCGGCGAGACGGGGGAGACCACCCAGCTCGTCAAGATCAACACCGCCCCGACCGCCGTGATCGGCCCGACGGTGCTCCGCCCCAAGCAGGGCTCCCCGACGATCTTCCAGGGGAGCTCGTCGACCGATCCCGACGGCGATCCGTCGCAGCTCACGTTCGCGTGGAACTTCGGTGATCCGGCGAGCGGTGCGGCCAACACCTCGACGCTGCGGAACCCGTCCAAGACCTACTCGGCGCTCGGCACCTACACCGTCACCCTGACCGTGACCGACCAGGACGGCCTGGCGAGCACCACGGTGACCCGGCAGGTCACGGTCACGGTCAACCAGGCGCCGTTCGCCCGGATCATCGTCCCGGCCGGCCCGATCTACCGCAACGCCCCGGTCCAGCTGCGGGCCACGGTGCAGGGTGCGACCAGCACCACCTGCGCCGACCCGCTCCCGTCGCCGCTGCTCGCCTCGTGCGACCCCGACGGCGTGCTGACCGGCTACACGTGGACCCTGCCCGGCCCGTCCACGCTGACCGGCCCGGTGGTGGACCCGTCGTTCTCCCAGCTCGGCGCCAACCAGATCTCGCTGCAGGTGCGCGACGACAACAACGCCTTCTCGGCCGTCGAGACCGTCACCATCCAGGTGGTGCCCAAGGACCTCGACGGTGACGGGTTCGAGGACTCGGGCAACGGCGGCACCGACTGCGACGACTCGCGCGACGACGTCTTCCCCGGTGCCCCCGACCCGCTCGACGCCGCCCGGTTCGACTCGAGCTGCGACGACTACGACGGTGTGGTGGCCCAGCAGATCTTCGTGCGCCGGGGCGGGGTCGACGACACCGAGGCCCCGGAGCTCGGGGGCTGCGGATCGCCCGACAACCCGTGCGGTGACCTCGCGGGTGGTGTCGACAAGGCCAAGGCGCTCGGTCGCCCCACCGTGATCGTCGCGGCCGGCAGCTACGAGCGCCTCACGCTCACCGGGTCCGGTGTCACCGTCCGGGGTGGCTACACCGACAGCTTCGACCGGCGGGGCACGTCGCCGGGCGGATCCCGCACGACGACGGTCCAGGGTGCGGCCGGGACCGCTACCGGATTCGGCGTCTACTCGACCGCCGGTGTGGTGGTCACCGCCCTGTCGGGCGCGACCGAGCTGCGCGACCTCGACATCCGGGGCGGCAACGCCA
>CAINRS010000158.1 GCA_903852755.1 uncultured Actinomycetes bacterium
CGGGACGACCTGGTCGGCGATGCGGGCCAGGTCGACGCACACCGAGCCGTGCTCGGGGGCACGCACGGCGAGCGCGAGCGCGAGTACCACCTCGGGCCGGTCCTCGCCTCCGAGGGATGCCAGGAGCGCGGCAGTCCGGGCCTGACCCGGTTGGAGCACCCCGGCGCCGACGAACGGAGCGAGGACCTCGGGGATGTCCGGAAAGCGACCGGCGTGACTCACGTCGACCCCCCTGCTGCACCCTGACCCTCTGCCGCACCCTGGGCGAGCAGTCGGTCGACGTCCTCGACGAGCCCGAGCGGAACGGACCACGTGATGACACCGCTGCGGCCGGGAGCCGCACCGGGTGAGGATCCCGGCTGCGGCGCGACACCGAGGTCCTCGGGTGTGTCCTCGCCCACCATGCCGCGGACGAAGAAGTACCCGACCGGACCGAGGTGCACCTGGGGCCGGTACGACTCCCCGAGACGCCACCGGAGGTACCGGTGG
Source organism: uncultured Actinomycetes bacterium (assembly GCA_903852755.1). Classification (GTDB taxonomy): domain Bacteria; phylum Actinomycetota; class Acidimicrobiia; order Acidimicrobiales; family Microtrichaceae; genus SXMI01. The sequence goes on from CAINRS010000158.1 coordinate 490, forward strand.
AGCACAACCGTGTAGAGCAGCGACTGCAACGCGTAGTCCGTGTCGAGCATCGCCCTGCGGACCACCCGGGGGTCCGAGGGGCGGTAGTCGAGCAGTCGGTGGTCCTGGCCCTGGGGCGTCAGGTTGTTCGTCTTGTAGTCGACGATGCTGTGGCTCCACTCGCCGTCGGGTCGCTGGAACCGCAGGACCAGGTCGATCGCACCGTTGAGCACGCCGTGGAGGTCGACCCGGGCCAACCGGTCGGCGAGCCGCCCACCCCAGTCCGCGTACGGGGTGCCCTGCATGTGGCGGGCGACCGCCCGACCGATCTCGGCAGCCGGGAACGGCCGGTCGGGTGAGAGCGGCAGTTCGAAGCGGAGCTCGTCGATGCGATCCTTCCGCTGCAGGTCCAGCATCCGGTTCCCGCCGAACGGCCCACCGAGTGGCGTGTGGACCACGTCGACGAGTGCCCGGGCGAGCCGCTGGGCGGACTCGTCGTCGGCCAACCGGAACGAGCGGTCCCGACGGATCAGTTGGAGCAGGTGGTCGGCGAGCGGCTCGGCCGCGAAGTCGGCGTGCTCGAACACGCTGTGGACCATGAGCCCGAACTGTCGGCCCGCACCCAGGCCCTCGAAGGGGCTCGGAGCCGTCCACGATGCGTCCGCCGACCCGGCGGACAGCAGCAGGTCGTCGGTCGGTGGTGGCAGGACGAGCAGCTCGTCGTCGGCCCCGGAGTCCGATCCGGTCTCGTCCTCGGGGTCCGGGGGGCCACCGGGTGCGACCCCGGCGGCGGGATGGTCGGACCCATCGACCTCACGGTGGATGCCCGAGAACGACCACGACCGCTCGGTGCGGGGCAGCGCGCGACTCAACCGGGCCGCAGGACCGACTGCAGCGGGCGCTGCGGCGTCGACCGTCGGGTTACGACGGGTCTCCCGCCGAGGGGACCCGACCTCGGTCACCGAGATCCACTCCGAACCGCCGCACTCGTCGACCCGGCCCCGGATCTCTCCGACCCAGCTGTCCGGTTCGCCGAAGGTGACCTTGGTGTCGGCCGGAGCGGCCGGGTCGACGGCGAACAGCAGCCGGCTGAGCCCGCTCAGGTTGGTCCCGGACCCACTCCCGGACCACCACGCGACGACGTGGTGGGCGGCCCTGGTCAGCGCCACGTAGGTCATGCGGTGCTGGTCGCCGCACTTCTCTGCTCGGGTCAGGTCCGCCGGATCGGGGATGAGGGTCCCGTCGGCCAGCTTGCGGTGCTTCTGTGCGAGTCCTCCGGGCGAGACGTCGAGCACGCGAACCCCGGGACGGCCGTCGACCGGCCGGTCGTAGTACGAGTACGGCTTCCCGGCCTTGACTCGATCACCTCCGGCGTACAGGGACGGCAGGAGGACGATCGGGAACTCCAGGCCCTTGGACTTGTGGATGGTCAGGATCCGCACGGCGGGCTGGTCGGACTCGACCCGCCGCTGCGACGCCTCGGCGGCGGGCTCGTCGTCGGGCGCTGCACCACCCAGCGAGTCGAGCGCCGCAGTGGCACCGGCGGCAGACGTGCGGCCCCGGGCGGCGTGGATGAGTTCGACCAGGTGCTCGAGGTCGGTGAGGTTTCGCTCCCCGTCGGCCGAGGCCATCATCCGCTCGAGGAACCCGTCGGTCGAGCGGATCCGACCGGCGAGCGCCGGGAGACCCTCGTCGGCGAGCACCCCGGACCACTCGACGAGCTGGTGCTGGAACCGCACCATCTCCGCGACCGCCTCCGGTTCGTCGCGGGCGGCGGCGGCGAGCCGGTCCGCCTCCCATCCACCCCACCAGCCCAGGGCGGCGGCCGCTGCCCGGGACCGGTCCGACGGCCGGTCGAGCGCTGCGAGGAGACACCGGAGCTGCTCGGCTGCGTCGCTGGTCGCGACCGACTCCTGGAGCAGGAGCACCGAGGGCACCCCGTACTCCGCGAGCGCATCGGCGACCGGCCGGGCGAGGGACTTCGCGCTCACCAGCACCGCGATGTCCGCCGGGGTAACGGGCCGGACCCGGGTCGCGCCGTCACCGGTGGGCAGCTCGAGCTCTGCGCCGTGGAGGAGGTCGAGCGTCACCGTCACCAGGTCGTCCGTGACCCGGTACCTCACCGAATCGGCGCTGCGCTCCCGATCGAGCGACCGGTCGGTCACGATCCGCAGGTCGAGTCCCGGGACCGGGGAGCCGCCGGTCCGGAGCAGCCGGCGACCGGCGAGCCGGGGCGTCGGCTCGATCGGATCGACGACGATCTCGGGGTCGCCCAGGGTGTGACCGCTGCTCAGGGCGCTGAGGGCGCGGACGACCGAGTGGTCGGACCGCTGGTTCACGGCGAGTCGTCGGACCTCGACCCCGGGCGACCGGGTCGCCTCGAGGTAGGTGTAGACGTCGCCGCCCCGGAAGGAGTAGATGGCCTGCTTGGGGTCGCCGACGACGACGAGCGTCCGACCGGTCCGGGGACCGAACACCGAGCCGAAGATGCCCCACTGGTCGGCATCGGTGTCCTGGAACTCGTCGATCAGCGCGACCCTGAACCGCTCACCGAGCGACTCGACCACGTCGGGGTGCAGTTCGAGCTCAGCACGTACCGACGTCACGAGCGTGTCGTAGGAGACCTGACCGGAGACCCTGAGCAGCTCCTCGACCCGTTGGCTCGCCCGCTCCACACGCTCGAGGAGGCGCGCCGGCGTTCTGTCGGGGATCGAGGCCCGCAGCTCGCAGCCCGGGAGCTGGCGGTACTTCGTGACCAACCCCCGGAAGGACTCGACCGAGACGTCGTCGAGCAGGAGCGGGGCCGACGAGTCGAGTGCGTCGGCCACCAGGGCGTCGTTGCACGCCGCAGCGATGAGCGCCGACTCGCCCTCGGTCGGGACGGCGTCCGGGTTGCCGGCGAACCGCACCCCGAGTGCCGACCGGGCGTGCGAGCAGAACCCGTGGATGGTGCTGATCGTGGCCGAGTCGAAGTCGAGCACGGCCCGCTGCAGGCGGTCGAGGTGGAGCGGCCACTCCTCCGGGCGCTCCGAGAGCACCTGCAGGACCGGATCGGCGTCGGGGCCCGGAGCGTCGGCACGGCCGAGTGAGAGCGCAGTCAGATCGCGATGCACCTCGATCAGTCGGGAGCGGACCCGCTCCTGGAGCTCGGCCGTGGCCGCCCGGGTGAAGGTGACGACCAGGAGCTGGTCGATCGGCACGCCGAGCTCGGCGACGTATCGGACGGCCAGGCCCGCCAGCGCGTACGTCTTGCCGGTCCCGGCACTGGCCTCGATCGCCATGGTGGTCCCCCACGGCAGCTCGTCGGTCAGCGAGAACTCCGGTCGGGAGGTGGTCACGATCCACCCCCTGCGCCGGGCAGGCCCCGGACCACCGACTGCAGCGCGCCCCAGCTCCGGTCGACCTCGTCGACGAACCGGCTCCCCGGGTCGCCGGCGGCGAGCAGGTCGTCGAAGTCGAGCACACCAAAGAGCAGCTGGGTGACTGGCAGCGCGCTCTCCCCCTTGGAGTGCTCGTACGACGCCGCCGGATCGCCCCACGCCTTGGCAGCGGCCTTGCGCCGGTCCTGGTCGCCGGCACCCCAGGCGAACGCGGCCGACGTCGTGGGGAACCACAGCAGCGGCAGGCGCTGGCCCCGGACGTACTGCTCGAGGATCGACCCCAGTGCTCCGACGGCTGCGTCCCGCCGGTCGCTCGCCGACGAGCCGATCACCGTGAGGGAGTGGACCTCGGGCGACGCGCCCTTGAGTCCTCGGGTCACGAGCAGCGACCGCCACGGCGTGTCCGGATCCTGGACGGTCAGCACCAGCAGGTCGATCGCGGCGGCCAGCAACCGGGAGGGCCCGGGACGGACGAACTCGACCACCTCCCGGCCGGGAGCTCCGTCCGGACCGGGCTGCACGCAGTTCCTGATGACACCGACGAGCTGGCACTCGCCACTGGCCGCACCGGGCACGGGGACGGCGATGTCGACCTGGACCGACGTGGAGGGCCCGGGCCGGTGGCCGGCGGCGAGGGCCACCTCGGCCAGCGAGGCGACCTCCTCGGCGATGCGGTGCACCTCGGGCGCCGCCACTGCCGGCGGTGGCAGGGCGCCCTGTGCTGCGGTGAGTTCGACCGCCCGCTGGACGAGCGCCGTGGGACGCTCGACGTCGTCGTAACGCAGCGCGTCGAACGAACCGGCAGCCGCTGCGGCGCCGAGGAGGGCGCGACCGAACGTCGCCTCGTCGAGCGCCTGCAGCGCGAGGGGCAGCTCCGCAGCCGACGTCCCGGACGAGCCCCCGGACCCGGGCAGGCTCACCGCCAGCCGGTCGCGCAGGAATCGCTCGGTCGGCGACTCGTAGAAGCGGTGCAGTTCCTCGAGCCGGAGCGACCCGGGGAGTTCCCACTCGAGCGGTGCGGCGACGAACGGGCCGTCGCCAGCCCCGGTGGACTCGCCGGTCGAGCGTCCCCGCACGACCTCTGCGGCCCGCTGGGCCCTGACGTCGAAACTGCGCGAGGGAGCCGCCTCGTCCGCGGAACGGACGGTCTCGGCGGGGAAGTTGACGGGGTCGTAAGGCTGACGGGAGTGGATCCGCACGAGCTGATCGGGATCCACGCCTGCTGCGCCGACCGCCTCGAGGAGCTCGTCGAGGACCGCCGAACGCGGGACGTCGGCACCCGTGCGGATGTCATGGGAGGTGAAGGACACGACCACCGCCTCGGTCGCCGTCGTGAGCGCGGCGAGCAGTTCCGCGCGGGCCTCGCTCCGGACGTCCCGGTCGCCGACGAGTGGTGAGGTGAGGGCCAGGTCGTCACCGGAGCGTCCGCCGACCGGGAGCGCGCCCGCATCGAGCCCCAGGACGCACACGACCCGGTACGGGACTCCAGCGAGTTGCGACGGTCGGGCGATGGCGATCGATCCGATGCCCAGGTCGGCACGCACCGCGGACCGACCGGCCGACGAGGTGACGAGACGACGGAGGTCGCCCAGGGTGATCTCGATCTCGGCCCGGGGGCCGTCGTCGGACCCCGGACCGGCCGGTCCGCACGACGCCTCCTCGAGCCCGCGCAGGAGCTCGTCCACCCTGAGCATCTGCCAGTCGGCGAACCGGTCGGGGGCGAGCAACTGCTCGGCGCAGTCGGTCACCAGCGTGCGCCACTCCGACACTGGCAGGTTCCCGGCGGCCGACAACCGCTCGACCACGGCCGCCAGTGAGCACACCGCCTCGACGACGCGGGTGGCGGCCTGGAGCTGGCCGTCGGGCACCGTCGTGATCGCAGTGGAGCCGAGGGCCAGGTCGAACTCGTCGGCGGGAGCCGCCGCCGACCCGGGCACTGCGGCCAGCCGCAGGGTCTCGCCGCTCGCGACCCCAGCGACGAGTTGACGGAGTCCGGCGGCCCAGGTGCCCAGCTCGAACTCCTCGGGCAGGTCGGCGACCCGGTGCCGGTGTTCCCCGTCGAGACCCCAGCGGACACCGGCCCCGTCGACCCAGTTGCCGAGCAGTTCGCGCTCGCCGGGGCCCAGATCGAACCGGTTGGCCACGGCCTGCATGGAGAGCAGATCCAGGACCTCGCTGCGCTCCATGCGTCCACCGACCAGGTCGAGGAGTGCCGTCAGGCCGTCGAGCACCGGGTTGGACTGCCGGGCCGTGCGATCCACGAGTGAGTACCGGAGGGTCGGGGTGACGGCGTCGGCGTCGTCCGACGCCGGCGCGTACCGACCGGTCGCAGGAGGTCCCCACACCGAACCGATGAGCGGGGCGAACTCGTCGAGCTGGTGGCAGACGACGGCGATGTCGGACTCGTCGATCTGGACCCGGACTCCGTCGCCACGATCGAGGCCGTGCTCCAACAGGTCGCAGATGACGTCGCGGAGCACCTCGACCTGACGGGTGCGACCCGGGGCTCCGTGCACCTGGAAGGTGCGGTCCGGCACCACGCTTCCCGGAGCCACATCACGACCGGCGCGGCCGGATCGGATGCCCGACTGGAGCGACCCCAGCACCGAACGAGGAGGCGCACCCTGTCCCGAACCGGACACCGGGTGCGGTCCCGAACCCCGTCCCGGCGCGACGAGCAGCGGTTCGACTCCGCCCGAGCCCAGGAGGAGTGCCGTCTCGAGTGGTCGGCGGCCCCACGAGACCAACAGCGGGTGGTCGACCACCGGATCGAGCGGCTCGACTCCCGTCCACGCCAACGCCGGGGCACCGGCGTCGGAAGGAGTTCCGTCTCCCGCTCGGTCGGCGCCGGGGATCACCCTCGGGAACGACCAGGTGAGCGAGTCGGCGGGGGCGCGGAACGTCGTGGCAGCAGCGAGCCGGAGCGACGTCGCCGCCGACGGTGAGGGCACGAACGCCGTGATGTGGCACTGCTGGGCGAGGGCGGTGAGCACCGGACCGGTGTCGCCACCCCAGATCGACTGGCCGAACACCGAGAGCCGGGACGGCAGGACCTCGTCGCCCGAACCGGCCACCCGGAGTTCACCGGTGCGGACCGCAGCGAGGGCCGCGGCCAGACGTTGCGAGGGCAGGAGCCCGACCCCGTGGCGTCGCTCGATCACTGCGTGCACCCGCCGGAACAGCTCGGGCTGCCACGCCTGGTCGCCGGGGATGGAGCCACCCGGCGGGCCGTCGTCGCTCCTGCGGATCCACGCCTGGACCATGCCCGACCGGTGCACGTCGTAGCTGTCGAACAGCGAGGCGATGGACTGCGCCCGGGCTGCGAGCGAGGTGCCGGCGGTCGAGAACAGCCGCTCGTCGAGTCCGTCGGGCGGGCTCTGGAGCACCTCGAGCACCGACCACACCAGCCGGTCCACGTGCCACGGGTCGTCCTCGACAGCAGCCGGTCCACCGGTCTCGCCCGACTCCGCAGTGGCAGCAGCGCGGAGGATCGTCCACCGCAGCGTCCCCGGGAAGGGGAACGTGATGTTGGCGACCACACCGTCGTTCCGGCCGGTGGACCCCAACTCGTGCGAGAGCCGCCGCTGCAGCCACCGCCGCACCCCGAGCGAGGGCACGACCACCAAGTCCCGGGTGAACGGATGCTGCTGGTCCGGGGTGAGCGGATCGTCGACCCGGTCGCGCAGTCGCCCGATGAGGGGCTCGATCAGGTCGAGCGGATGGTCGGCGAGGTGGACCTCCAGCACGGAGGCCACGCTAGGTCACGCCGGTGACACCGAACCCGGGCCGATCGACCGGGTCAGTTGATCGTGGTGGTCCCGAGCACCGGGTTGGTCGGGGCGTAGCAGTTGGTCGACACGTCGGCCGAGCCGAAGAGCGGGACGCTCGTGATCCGGACCGTGAAGGTGATGCCCGGGTTGGAGAAGCTGGTCCCCGAGAGCTTCCACGGCAGCACCGTCGACGGTGCGCCCGAGGCGGACACCGTCGCAGTGACCGTCGGCAGGGTCGCGGTCGATCCCGGGGCCAGGTTGCCCGGGACGGTCAGCACGACCTGCGAACCCGACAGCGCCACCGTCGGCGCTCCCGGCCCCAGGTTGGAGCCACCGCTCAGCGAGGCGCTCACGAAGGTCGAACCGGCCGGCAGGTCGAAGCGGACCTTGACGTTCTTGATGTACGAGATCGGGTACCCGCCACCAGTCGTCGGCACGACGATCGGGTCGGCCGTCAGCTTCACCTGGAACGTGGAGCCGGCAGCGGCCGTGGCGGGGGCGAGCAGCTCCACGCCGGTCGAGAGCGGGCTCGTCGAGGACTGTCCGAGCGCCGTGCCCTGACACGTCGCTGCGATCGCCGTGCGCACCGGTGCCGGCGGCGCCGTGGTCGTCGTCGTCGGCACCGTCGTGGTGGTGGTCGGCACCGTCGTCGTGGTGGTGGTCGTCGTGGTGGTCGTCGTGGTGGTCGTCGTGGTGGTGGTCGTCGTCGTGGTGGTCGTCGGCACCGTCGTCGTGGTGGTCGTCGGCACCGCGGTCGTGGTCGTGGTCGGGGCCACGGTCGTGGTGGTCGACGTGGTCGTCGTCGGTGGCGTCGGAGGCGGTGCACACGCCGCTCCGAGCAGCGCCAGCAGCGCCGTCCCGACCGTCAGCAACCCACGACCCGATGTGGTGCCCATTCCACGTCCCCCGTTCGCCCGGTCGGCGACGCACCGGCCCTCCGCCAGCCCGCCGTCATCTCCGACAGACACATGGTGTCAGTCGTCACACCCCTGGCACAAGCACCGATCAGTCGCGGTGGCCCGACCGGGCCGGGGTGAACAGGAACCCGATGGCGAACAGGCCGAAGGGCATGTAGGCCGCCACCGACGGACTCACGAGCGAGACCAGGCCGATCAGCAGGCTGTAGGCGGCGAACACGGGCCCCCGCCAGCGATCGCGGCCGGAGTAGGTGGTCCGTGCGTCGGCGTGGAGCAACTCGGGGTGCCGCTCGAGGTGCCAGGCGATCGCCGTGCTGAACGTGCTGATGGCGGCCATCGTGACCCAGTAGAAGAGGAACACACCTGAGTCGGACCTCGAGTCCAGGTCGCTCTGGCCGACCAGCGCCGCCGGCCACGGCAGCAGGACCATGAGCACCAGCCACCCGATGTTCAACCAGAAGAGCAGTGGGTCGAACGCCCGGGCCCCGTTCAGGACCCGGTTGTGCACCGACCAGAGCAACGCCATGACGCAGAACGTCATGAAGAACGCAACCACCTGGCTGGAGTGCTCGCCGATCAGCCCCCACACCGACTGCCCGGGGTCGAGGTCCGTCAGACCGACGAGCGGCAGGACGAGGACCGTGATGGCGATGGCGACGACCGCGTCGGTGAACCCGACCAGTCGGTCGAAGCTGCGACCCGAGACGACGTCCGGCCCCGTCCGACCACCGGCACCGGCCTCGACGTCCACTCCTGCACGCTACCGGGACGGGCGGGCGGACCACCGGGGAGGGGTGCGGAGCCCCCGGGGTCAGCCGGTACAGTGCAGCGGTCGTGACCGAGGGGGCCCGAACCACATGACCGACTGGAACGGCCGACCGGTGCTGGTCACCGGCGGCGAGGGATTCATCGGGAGCCACCTGGTCGACCGGCTGGTGGCCGAGGGTGCCGACGTGACGGCGCTCGTCTACTACAACTCCTTCGGCCGGTGGGGCTGGCTCGACTCCGCCGCACCGGAGGTGCGTGACGCGGTGCGCGTGATCCCCGGTGACGTCCGGGACGCCCGGCGTGTGGCCGAGTCCGTCGCCGGGGCCGAGGTCGTGTTCCACCTGGCGGCGCTGATCGGGATCCCGTACAGCTACCACGCCGCCGAGAGCTACGTGCAGACCAACGTGACCGGGACGTTCCACGTCGCCGAGGCGTGCCGTGAGCACGGGGCCCGGATGATCCACACCTCCACCTCGGAGGTCTACGGCACGGCCATCACCGCGCCCATCGACGAGTCCCACCCCCTGCAGCCACAGTCCCCGTACTCGGCCTCGAAGATCGGTGCCGACATGATGGCGCTCAGCTACTGGCACGCACACGAGGTGCCGGTCACCGTCGTGCGGCCGTTCAACACCTACGGACCGCGCCAGTCCACCCGGGCCGTGATCCCGACCATCCTCACGCAGCTGTTGTCCGGGGCCGAGTCACTCCACCTGGGAGCGGTCAGCCCGACCCGGGACTTCAACTACGTGACCGACACCGTCGCCGGGTTCCTGGCGCTCGCCGACTGCGACGAGGCGGTGGGCAGGGCGACGAACGTGGGCTCCGGACGCGAGGTGTCGATCGGCGACCTGGTCGGGATCCTCTGCGGGATCACCGGCCGGACCATCGAGATCGTCACCGACGAGGACCGACTCCGACCCGAGGGTTCCGAGGTCGAGCGGCTCCTGTGCGACCACTCCGTCGCCACCCGGATCAGCGGCTGGACCCCGCAGGTGTCACTCGAGGAGGGCCTGACACGCACCGCCGAGTGGATCGGCGAGCACCTCGACGAGCTCCGCAGCGACGGCTTCCAGATGTGAGCCGGCCCGGCCGGTCAGCCGCCGGTCAGGGTCGCCCACCGCTCGGCGCCGAGCAGCCGTCGGTAGAGCAGGAGGTACTCCTCGATCGTCCGGTCGATCGTGAAGTGCTCCCGGGCCCGGTCGCGGCCGGCCGCCCCCCGTCCGCGCGCCGCAGCAGGGTCGGCGACGAGCTCCTCGATCGCCGCGGCGAGCGCCTCCGGGTCCTCGGGCGGCACGATCCAGCCGGTCACTCCCTCCACGACGGCCTCGTCGACCGAACCGACACGGGTGGCGACGACGGGCAGGCCGGCGAGCATCGCCTCGACGATCGTGACCGGGAACCCCTCGACCCTCGACGGGAGGACGAACCCGTCGAACGCCCACATGAGGTCGGCGACCCGCACCTCCCAGGGCACCGCGCGGAACTCGACCCGGCCGTCGAGGCCGAGGCGGCTCCGCTGCTCGAGCAGGGCCGCGAGTTCGCCCCCCTCACCGGCCACGACGAACCGGGTGGGCGGCGCCACGAGCGCCGCAGCCTCGAGCAGGACGTCGACCCCCTTGACCGGGTCGAGACGGGCGACGCACAACAGGGTCGGCTCGTCAGGGCGCTCCACCAGGACCTGACCGACCGGACCCAGGCCGTGGTAGAGCGTGGCGATCGACCCGGGCGCGAGGCCCGACGAGTGCTCGATCGACCGGGCGGTGCGCTCCCCCACGGCGACGTGGGCGGCCACCCGGCGTGCGGTCAACCGCTTGAGCCGACCCGACGTCGACGACCACACGGCGAGGGGCGAGTTCTCGACCACCACGATCGGCAGACCCGGGATGGTGGCCGCTGCGGCGATCGCCCACTGACACGACGACGCCGTCGACAGGTTGAACTGGAGCACGTCCGGCCGCAGCGACCGGAACGTCCTGCGGTGGGCGACCATGCGACCGACGTCGGTGCGGTCACGGATGCCCTCGAGCACCACGCCGACCGCGCCCTGCCGGAACCCGACGAGCCAGTCGACCACCTCGGCGTCCACTCCGACGACGGTCACCGCGACGAACTCGGGCAGCGCGGCGAGCACCCGGGACAGGTTGACCTCGGCGCCACCACGGTGGGCGGCGTCGGTGTAGACGACGAGCCGCAGCGAGCTCACCCCGCCGGGAGGAAGCGCGACCTGAGCGCGGCCCAGTCGTCGTTGGCGCGGTCGTAGTCGTCGGGCCGACCGATGTCGAGCCAGTAGCCGTCGAACGGGTGCACCCGGGGCGGTGTCCCCGCCGACAGCAGGTCGAGCACGAGTTCGTCGAACCCCAGCGCTCCCCCGGCCGGGTAGCGCCGCAGCGTCTCGCGACTCACCGCGTAGATGCCCATCGACACCGAGAAGTGCTCGACCGGCTTCTCGCGGAACGCCGTGATGTGACCGTCGCCGGTCTCGAGCACACCGAAGTCGATCAGCACCGTCCGGTCGTAGATCGCCACGGTGAGCGGGTCCCCGGACGCCGCGTGGCCGTCGAGCACCGCCCGGAAGTCCAGGTCCGTCAGCACGTCCCCGTTCATGACCAGGAAGTGCTCGGGGAGGTCGTCGAGGTTCGCCACGACCGGACCCATCGTCCCGAGCGGCTCGTCCTCGGTCCAGTAGCCGATCTCGAGACCCCACTGGCTGCCGTCCCCGCAGTAGGCACGGATCAGCTGGCCGAGGTGACCGATGGCGATCGTGACCGACTCGAAACCGCGCGAACGCAGCTGTCGCAGGACGATCTCGATGATGGCGAACTCGTCGCCGATGGGCACCAGCGGCTTGGGGAACGCCGTCGTGTACGGACGGAGCCGGACGCCCCGACCGCCCGCCAGGATCACTGCGTGCACCGGGCCACCCTACCGGTCACTCGCAGCCGGACCGTCCGGAGGATCGTCGCCGGCAGCCTCGGTGTCGACCGACGGGAGGACGGTCGCCGCGAGACGCTCGACGTCCATCAGCGGGACCCGTCCCACGCACCCCTCCAGACGGGTCGGGTCGCCCACGACCGCCCGGATACCGGGCCGGTCGAGCGAGACCACCCGGGCCTCGACCCCGAGCCGACCGGCGAGCGCCTCAACGATCCGCCCGTAGGCCAGACCGACCCCGGAGCAGACGTTCACCAGGTCCGGTGGATCGGCGACCGTGGTCAGGTCGACCAGGACCCGGGAAGCGTCGGCCAGGCGCACGAAGTCCCGCACCGTGTCCGGCCACCACACCTCGATCGACCCGCCGTCCGGGGGCAGGGCGCTCAGGTCGCTGAGCCACTGGGCGAGCGGCGAACTCGGCGGGACGGACGCAGCGGCCAGGTTGAACACCCGGGCCACCACGGCGTCCAGGCCGGCTCCGGCAGCGGAGCGCACCACCCGGGTGCCGTCGAGCTTGGTCGCTGCGTACGCACCGCTCGGGCGGCACGGGTGGTCCTCACCCACCGGGTCCGTCGTGCCCGGATCACCCAGTTCCGAGGCCGACCCCACGTGCACCAACCGGACGCCCCGACCGTCGAGCACCTCGCACAGCCAGGCGGGGAACGCCACGTTGGCGTCGTACAGCTCCTCGTCGGTGCCGGCGATCCGTCCACACGCGTTGACGACCGCGTGTGCGCCGCTGCGGACGATCAGGTCGACGAGTGCGTCGGCCGAACGACGATCCCGGCGGGCGAGGACCGGATCGAGCGGCGGGTCGGCCACCACGACCTCGCCGGACGCCGCGGCGACGGTCGCCACGGCGGTGCCCACCCAGCCTCCTCCGAGCACCACCAGCGCCGACACGGGCGTCAGTCTGGCACCGTCACCGACGAACGCGGCGGGACGGTCGGCGCCGACGTCAGCCCGGTTGCACGGGACACGCAACCGCGGACCGCAGTCGCGCCCGCAGGGCGACGGCGAGGGCGACGACGCCGACCACGGCGAGCAACGGCTGGACCGGAGCGAAGAACTCGACGGCGCCGGTGGTACCCAGTGCCAGCAGGACGAGCTTGTTGCACACCGGGCAACCGACGGCGAAGTACGCGAGCAGCCCACCGAGGCCGCCGATCCGGGCGCTCCGGTCGGTCTCGATCGCCGAGCCGGACCGGACGTAGGTCGCTGCGAGCAACCCGGCGAGGAGACCGGTCAGCAGCAGCACCGGGAGCGACCACCAGGTGACCTCGATCGGTCGACCGAACACCGGGTTGGGGATCACGTCGGTGGGCAGCCCGACGAGCAGGACCGTCGCCGCGCCCGCCACGACCGCCACCACCCAGCGCCGGGTCTCCCACGACCGGAGACCGGTGACGAGCCCTCGACGATCCTCCACACGGTGGATCTCCACGCCACGACGGTACTGCAGCCGCCTCAGGTGCCTCCGGCGGGCACCGCGTGACCCAGGTGACGCAGCACCGACCGAGCGGCGTGCAGGCCGCACAGTCCGTGGACTCCCGGGCCCGGGGGTGTCGACCCGCTGCACAGCCACAGGTCGGTGCCCGGGACGCGGTACGGGTCGATCGCTGCGGTCGGCCGGAACAGGATCCGGTGCAACTCGGCTGCACCTCCGTCGATGGACCCGTCGACGTCGTTGTCGTTGTACGCAGCCAGGGCACCGGGGGTGGTCACGTGGCGGGCGAGCACGAGGTCCCGGAACCCGGGTGCGAAGCGTTCGATCTGCTGCTCCACGGCGTCGGTGAGGTCCACGGTGCAGCCCCGGGGCACGTGGCAGTAGGCCCACAGGGTGTGCCGGCCCACCGGTGCGCGCGTGGGGTCGACGATCGACTGCTGTGCCACCAGCACGAACGGACGGTCGGGCAGGCGCCCCCGCCGGACCTCGGACTCGGCGGCGGCAACCTCCTGCCAGGTGCCCCCCAGGTGGACCGTCGTCGCCCGCCGGGCGTCCGGGTTGGTCCACGGCACCGGCCCGGCGAGCGCGTGGTCGAGCTTGAACACGGCGCTGCCCGGGCGGAACCGCCGCCAGCTCCTGCGGACGCGCTCGGGCACCACGTCACCGGCGATGCGGTCGACCTGCCACGGTGTGGTGTCGAACACGGTCACCCGCCGGGTCGGAAGGTCCGCCAACGACGCCACGCGGACCCCGCACTCCACGCGTCCACCGAGCGACTCGAGCCGGGCGACCATGGCCCGCCAGACGGCCTCCGACCCGCCCCGGGCACACGGCCAGCCGCCCACGTGGCCGGCGGCGGCCAACCCGACCCCCACGCTGGATGACAGCGGCCAGCGCAGGTCCGACGCGGCGTGGGCGGAGATGCCGGCGAACAGCGCACCGCCCTGCGGGGAGCCGAGCCACCGGGCAACCGTCGTGGCCGGGGGGAGCGAACGGAGCCCGATCGTCGACGTCGCGACCGGGTGGCGCAGCCCGCGGACCGCCGGCCCCAGGACGTCACGCTCGATCGTCGGCCAACGGTCGACCACCCGCCCGAGCAGCGGGCGCCACCGGGGTGACCGGTTGGCCGCTGCGGTCTCGTCGACCCCGCGCAGCAGGACACCGGCCGACCCGTCGTCGAGCGGGTGGGCGAGCTGGACCTCGGGTTCGCACCACTCGACCTCGACGCCGTGGTCGGCGAGGAACGAACCCGCCGCGGCCATCGGGTGGATGGCCGAGCACACGTCGTGGCGGAAGCCCGGCAGCGTGGACCCGGTGGTCCGGGTCCCCCCGCCCGGGGTGTCGGCAGCCTCGAGCACCAGCACCGACGCCCCGGCGGTGGCCACCACGATGGCCGCAGCGAGCCCGTTCGGTCCCGACCCCACCACGACGGCGTCCCACTCGGTCACCGCTGCGCTCCCCCTCCGACGTGTGCCACCCGCACACCTTCCCACCCCCTACCCTCGGCGACCGTGCCGGGACGTCGACGTGCCACACTCACCGTGGCGACGGTGAACGTGAACGGGCTCCGGGCGGCCGCACGCAAGGAGATGCCGGAGTGGGTCACCGGTTGCAGGGCCGACGTGGTCACCCTGCAGGAGGTCCGGGCGCCCGACGACCTGGTGCGCGACCTCGTCGAGCAGGTCTTCGGACCCGGGTGGCACGTGGCACACGCCGAGTCCGCCACGAAGGGGCGGGCTGGGGTCGCCGTCGTGAGCCGGCTGCCACTGCTGCGCACCGACGCCGGTGACGACGAACCGTGCTTCGCCGGCACCGGGCGGTGGCAGGAGGCGGACGTCACGCTGGCGGACGGGTCGACCCTGACCGTCGTCTCGGCCTACGCCCACACCGGGGACGCCGACGATGCGGCCCGGATGGCCGAGAAGCTCGCGTGGTTCGACGCCGCCACCGCACGGCTCGAGCACCTGCGTGCCGACGGCCGACACGTGCTGTTGACCGGCGACCTGAACGTCGCCCACCGGGACAGCGACCTCAGGAACTGGAAGGGCAACGTCGGCAGGGCCGGCTGCCACCCCGACGAGCGGGCCCGATTCGATCGGTGGACCGATGAACTCGGCTGGGTCGACGTCGCCCGCTCGTTGTCGACCGAGGAGCACGTGCCGTACACCTGGTGGTCCTACCGGGGCCGGGCGTTCGACACCGACGCCGGATGGCGGATCGACTACCAGTTCGCCACCCCGGCCCTGGCGGCGTCAGCGACCCGTGCCCGGGTGGACCGGGCCCCGAGCTACGACCGCCGGTGGTCGGACCACGCGCCGGTCGTCGTGACCTACGCCCCCTGACCGCCGCGAACCACCGTCACCCACGCCCCCGCGCCCCACCCGAACTCGTACGCCCGGTTGGCCTCAGCGCAACCAGCGGTACGAGTTCGGCGGGTCGGGACCTCGGTCCCTGTCCGCCGTCACCAGCCGACCCGACGTGACCGGTGCACCGGCGTACGGACCGACTCGAGCGAATCAGGAGAACGACCACATGATCGAGCACCACAACGGCAGGGGTGAATTGATCGCCCAGAAGGGTGACCGGATCGTCATCAGCGGCCACCGGGTCGGCGAGCCCGAGCGGCGGGGGCTGATCCTGGAGACGCACCCGGGTGGGGTCCCGCCCTTCACCATCGAGTGGGAGGACGAGGAGGGGGAGCGCCTGTTCTTCCCGGGCAGCGATGCGCACGTCGAGTCGCACCACGACACCGACCGCTGACCCTTCCCACCTCCCCCCC
>CAINRS010000159.1 GCA_903852755.1 uncultured Actinomycetes bacterium
ACCCGCACCAGGTGGTCGGCCTCGAGCACGGCGGGGTGCGCCTCGTCGACGACGACCACGTCGTCGACCGACCACCGCGGGATCGGCACACCTGCGGCTGCTGCCAGGACACGGGCTGCGGCGACGGCGTGCCCCGCCGCCACATCGGCCCGGTCCTCCGCCGCGACGAGTTCGCCGAACCGCTCACCGAGGCGGGCCTCGTGTGCAGCGAGGACATCGGCACCGGAGCGCAGCACGTCAGCCAGCGGCATCCCGGACGGGAGGTCCGGGCCGGCGAGTCCCACAGTTGTGGGGGCGGCGAGCTCGCGCTCGTCGATCGACACGTCGCTCAACCCTCGGACGGGACGTGGACGCCGCTCGGGTCCAGACGATCGGCGAGGGCACGCACCTCGGTGAGCGTCGTCCGCAGCTCGGACCGCACGGCCCGCTGCAGCGCGGTGAGCTCGGCCATGGTTGCGGTGAGCTCCGCACGGTGGTGTTCGATCAGGGCCACGGTCTCGGCGGCCAGGCGGGCGAGCTCCTCGGCGTCGACCACGCGGACCTCGGTCTCGTGGGCCGGAGCCTCCGCCACCGGTCCGGGGAGCGGTGGCGGGGTCCGGTGGTCGAGGGGATGCTGCTGTCCGCTCATCGTCGTCGGTCCCGTCCCTCACACGCTCGCCGGGCCGTCGGCCCCGTTCGGATGTCCGCACGGTACGGAGGCTCTCTGAATGGAACCTGACCGGCACGTTGCCGTTGCCTGAACCTCTGCAGACCGCAGGGCCTCCCGGGCCCGGTCGGCCCGGGAACGGAACCGGGGGTGCGGCCCACGCCGCACCCCCGGACTCCCGCCACTCGTCACCGGGTGGCCAGGTCGTTCCCGCCGATCAGGGCGCCGGGAAGATCTTGCAGACGCCGTTGCTCCGCTCGGCCGCCGGGACCCGGATGAAGCCCGTCAGCGTGTAGCGGTTGCCCAGCTCCACGAAGTTCGTGTTGCCGGTGTAGTCGTTGGTCGTGTGGTTGGCCGAGTTCTTGCAGAGGAACTCGGTGTACTCACGCACCGCACCGGCCTTGCCGCCCGAGGCGACGGTGGCGTCCGGCGTGTAGACGGCCGGCGAGCCCGACACGGTGGCGCCCCAGACGTCGTCCGACCCGGCTGCCGACGGGGTGGCGTCGACCTTCTTGGTCACGTGGAAGATGAACCGGGTGAACGGGTAGGTGTTGTTCGACACCGTCGTGGCGCTGATGCTCACCCCGTTCACGCTCCACTGCTGGGCGGAGCCCCGCAGGTACGGGAAGGCCCGGAAGCTGGCCCAGCTCATCCACCAGAAGGCGTTGTTGATGTTGTTGATGGTGGTCGTCGACGCCTCGACCGGCTTCGAGTCGTTCTCGAAGGGGAAGAACGGCGCCGCGGCACCGGCACCGTCGGTGTCGACCTTGCGCACACACGCACCGGCGTTCGGGTCGAACCCGATGAAGCCGCGGAACGTGGCGTAGGTGCCCGATGCCGAGTTCATGCCGACGGGCTCGATCACCTGACCGGCGTCGGCCGGGTTGCCGGTGATCTGGTCCCACGTGGTGATCGAGCAGTTGTAGATGCCCTGGATCTGCGCCAGCGTGATGTTGCCGGCCGACCGGGTGCCGTAGGTGACCACCGACAGTCCGTCCTTGCCGATCGCCCAGAAGTTGGCGGTCGACTCGCCCGAGGAGTTCGGACCCCGCGACGAACGGGCCATGTCGAGCTCACCGGCGAGGAGCTGCTTCACCCCGGTCGACGACCCCGTCGGGAACGCCTGGGCGTTGAAGTCGTGGTCCCAGTTGCCCTTGATGTCGGTCTGCGGGTTCGTCGCCGAACCGTCGAAGCCGACGCACTTGCGGGTGTTGCCCGCCGGAGTGGTCGGGAACCCGTTGATCGTCTCGCAGCCCTTCGCCTGGTTGTAGACGACGTCGAGCTCCTGGTTGATCCGGTAGGTGGTGTCCGAACCGCCGGTGACGAGCTGGTCAGGCAGGTCGTCGTAGCCGGACGGTTCCGGGGCCAGGGCGCCGGCGGTGCCGGCTCCGGTGATGAGGGTCGCAGCGGCGAGTGCGCCGGCGACCAGGGACTTGATCCTCATGGTGGTCTCCCTCGAGTTGTGGGTGTGGGTTGGTTGGTGGGTGGTTGGTTGATCGGTGGGTGTGGTGTGAACCAGGGGTCCGGCCGGCCGGGGGACCGGCCGGACCCCGGGAACTCAGGCCAGCGCCTGCCGGCGCCGGACGAGCACGAAGCCGCCGATCAGCACGAGCGCACCGATGACCGGCAGCAGGATGGCCACCGGGGCCTCGGGGATCACCCCGCCGGACTCGACGATCGTGAAGGGGATGTCGACTGCGCCCGAGTTGTTGAACAGGCTGTCGTTCGTCACCCGCACGT
>CAINRS010000160.1 GCA_903852755.1 uncultured Actinomycetes bacterium
CGCCGCCCCCCAGTCGGGGTTGCGGAAGTCGACCGTCAGCGCCCGGTCACCCGAGACCAGCATCGTGCTGCGGCGGGTGACCCACCGCTCGACCGGGGCCTGCTCCCACCACGCCGGGACGAGCGTGTCCAGGATTCGTCCGTACACCACGCCGCCGTACATGTTCTTCGACCCCGGAGACGGACCCCGTTCCAGCAGGCAGACCGACCGGCCGGCACGTGCCGCCTCGATGGCCGCTGCGGATCCCGCCGGGCCGGCACCCACGACCACCACGTCGAAATCGGGACCGCTCACGACACCGCCCCGGACCGCTCGGCGCCGTCGACGCACCCGAGCATGCGGGCCAGCTCCGCGACCGTCTCGTTCGCATCGGCCACGATCGCCACGTCCGCCATGGACATCATCGGGCAGTGGGGTTCGGTGTTGACGCTGATGATGTGGTCCGGATCACCCAGACCGGCGGTGTGCTGCACCGCCCCCGAGATCCCGAAGGCGAGGTAGAGCGCCGGGTCGACCACGACCCCGGTCGTGCCGATCTGCCGGTCGTGGGAGAGCCAGCCCCGATCGGTCACCACACGGGTCGCCCCCATCGCCGCACCCAGACGGGCGGCGACGGCGGCGAGCAGTTCGAAGCGCTCCGGCCCGTCCAGCCCGGCGCCACCGCCCACGAGTCGGGGGGCCTCGGCCAGGTCCATCGTCGCCAGGTCGGGTCCGAGCACCTCGACCGTCACGGCGTCGTGGGCCTCGGTGGGCTCGGCGGTGACCGGCACCGGGACCGGGCCCGTGCCGTGCAGGTGCGCCTCGGCGGTGACGGCGACCGGGTGCACCGTCCAGACCACCGGCCCGGCGACCGGGACGTCGACCATCACCGATCCACCCCAGGCCGACACCGTCAACCGACCGGGACCGTGCTCCACGACACCGCACACGAGCGGCCGGTCGAGCACCGCAGCCAGCCGCGGGGCCAGGTCGCGGCCGTCGGGTGAACCGGGCAGCACCACCTGGTCGCACCCGCTGACGAGCTCGGCCAACGGACCCGCCCACCGTCCGGGGGCGAAGCCCGCCGCCTCCCAGCAGGACACCTCGACCGCGGCGCCGCCGAGCATCTCGGCGGCCACGGCCGTGCCACTGCCGACCAGGACCACCCGTCCACCTGCTGCGGCCACGGCGTCGAGCGTGCCGGCGGGCAGGGCACCCGACCGCACGCACACGACGGCGACGGCATCGGTAGCGGCACCGGCACCGGTCGACCCGGGCACGGGTTCGGTCGCCGACACCACCACGACCTCAGCGGCCGGCCAGCACGCCGCTGGCCGCCGGGATGCCGGAGCCGACCCGTTCGCCGTCGATCACTGCGGCGTGCGCCCGCCGCGGTGCGAGTGCGTCACCGATCCGGTGCACGTGGACCCCGGCGGCGCGGAGCTCGTGGTAGAGCCCGTCGGCCGGCGACGACGGCACGGCCAGGACCATCCAGTCCGGCGACCGGGTCTGCTCGGTGCCGGTCGGGTGGTGCTGGAAGGTGACCGTGTGCCCGTCGACACCCATCGGGACCAGCTCGGTCGTCTGGGTGATGCCCTTGGACCCCGCCCGGATCCACCAGTTCTCCAGGTCCAGCGTCACGCCCAGGTCCTGGCCGACGACCATGCCCGGCGAGACGACCTCCACCGAGCACCCCCGGTCGGCGAGGAGTTCGGCGACCGACGTGGCGTGGTGGAATCCGAGCTCGTCGAGGACCAGGACCGACCGGGTGGGGTGCACCGCACCCTCGAGGACGTCGCGGACGTCGACGATCCACTCGGCCTCAGCCGGTGCCCACCACGGTCGCGACGGCGTCGAGCCGGTGGCGACCACGACGGTGTCGGCGTCCCGGCGACGAACCTCGTCGGCGGTCGCGTCGACCCCGTACTCGATCTGGACGCCCAGGCGACCGCACTCGTTGAGCTGGTTGCGGATCAGGTCGCCGAACTCGGCCCGGTTGGGCACCGTCGCCGCCAGCCGGACCTGGCCGCCGGCCACGGGCGACCGCTCCACGACGGTGACGTGGTGACCGTTGCGGGCGGCGGCGATGGCCGCCTGGAGCCCGGCCGGCCCGGCACCCACCACCAGCACCCGCCGGCCGATGCGAACGGGGCGGGCCCGGCCGACTCCGAGTGCCTCACGGCCGGTCGCCGGGTTCTCGATGCACCCCAACCACCGGTTGAGGCCCATCCGACCGACGCACTCCTGGTTGCACGACAGGCACAGCCTCGTGTCGTCGGTGAACCCTGAGCGCGCCTTGGCCACGAACTCCGGGTCGGCGATCTGGCCCCGCACCACGCCCACGAGATCGCACTGCCCCTCGCTGAGCGCCCGCTCCGCCTGCAGGGGGTCCTTGAACCGTCCGACGCCGACGACCGGCAGGTCGACGGCCTCCCTGATCGCCGACGGGATGAACATGGAGTACCCGGGCGGGATGTGCATCGACGCCTCGATCATGAACAGCGAGGCCGTGGCGACGCCGATCGAGGTGTTGATGTAGTCCACCTGTCCCGTTGCCTCGACCATCCGGGCGACGCGGACGGCCTCGTCGATGGTCGTCCCACCCTCGATGAGCTCGTCCCCGCACAACCGGACGCCGAGGGCGAGGTCGGGGCCGATGACCCTGCGGACCTCGGCGACGATCTCGAGCAGGATCCTCGCCCGGTGCTCGAGCGCACCGCCGTAGCCGTCGCTCCGGTGGTTCGTCGCCGGCGACAGGAACCCCCGGACGATCGAGCTGTGGGAGCACTGGAGCTCGACGCCGTCGAACCCGCCCTCGGCGCAGTGGGCGGCCACGAGCCCGTAGGACTCCACGATCTCAGCGATCTCGGCGGTGGTGACGGCCTTCGGGACCTCCCGGAACAGCGGGTCGGCGACGGGCGATGGCGCCCAGACCGGGAGCCGGGAGTACATCGAACTCGCCTGGCCGCCGTTGTGGTTGATCTGGGCGAAGATCGGGACCCGGTGGCGGTGCACCGCCTCGGTGATCCGTCGGTAGCCGGGTACGACCTCGGGGTGGAACCCGTGGATGAGCTTCTCGTACGGCCAGTCCGTCGGGTGGGTCGAGTGCTCCTCGGTGATGATCAGCCCGGCGCCACCGGCAGCACGGGCGGCGTAGTAGGCGGCGTGCTGCTCGGAAGGGAGTCCGTCACTGGCGTAGTTGGTCAGGTGCGCCGAGAAGACGATCCGGTTCCGGACGGTCACCGGCCCGATCTGGAGCGGCGACCAGATCAACGCGTCGGACATGGGCGCAGGCTACCCACCGAGGCCCGGCGCCAACGATCCCGGTTGACCGTGGCAGTGACCGTGGCAGTGACCGTGGCAGTGACCGTGGCAGTGACCGTGGCAGTGACCGTGGCAGTGACCGTGGCAGTGACCGTGGCAGTGACCGTGGACTCAGTCGCGCCGACGACCACGCAGCACGGCCGTCGCCACACCGGCGACGGTCGACACGGCCGCGGCGGCGCCACCGGCGACGGCGGCGACCCGGCCCCAGAGGAACTGGCCCGGACCACCGTCGGGCAGGTCGATCACCCGGCGCTCGGCGTCGACGTACACGTCACCGACCGGTTCGAGCCCGAAGCCGACGAGTCGACCGTTTCGGACGTGGCCGAAGAGTCCACCGGGTAGTGCGACCGCGACGTCCTCGTGGGAGCGGAACGCGGAGTCCGCCGACTTGGCCAGGTCGATCGCCTGGGCGACGGTCCGCTCCAGCAGTTCCCTCGTCGTGTTCAACATGGTCGCCTCCGAACTCCGCCCGGGGGCCGGTCGCCTCGCCACCTGCCCCCGCTCCGGATCACTCACCCTCGGGACCTCGTCCGGGGACGCCGTCCCAACGCCCACCGCCGATGCTCCGGTCGCCGAACCCTCGACGTCCCGTCACACCGCCAACACCTCCATCGTACCCGGTCACCGGCGTCACGAACAGGGCCGGGAGGGTCCGCTCATCCGGACAGTCCGACGGCCGCCCTCCGACCCTCGAGGACTGCCTCGTGGACCGTCCGGGGGGCGACGGCATCGCCGATGGTGCGTGCCGCCGGAACCTCCCCGGTGGGGAGCCGGTGGCCGGCGTCGATGACGGCAACGACGTCGAGGTCGACGCGCCGGGCGCTGAACCGGTCCTCGAGCGTCGCCGACGACGGAGCGACGGCGCGCAGCAGGCTCCGCCGGTGCAGGACCACCCCGGCGCGGGCCAGGCGGGAGTTGGCATCCGCCAGGTCCCCCGCCCGGGCCAGTTCGTTGCCGACGATGAAGTCCTGCGTCGCCAGGTGGACCACCCGACCCGAGTCGGCGAGGCGCTCGGCGACGCCGATGCCGATCGGCCCTCCGATGGGATCCCACACCAGCACGTCACCGTCGGGCAGGTCACCGCCGACCGGATCGGACTCGAGCACGAGCCGGGCCGGGACCAGCCCTGCACCGTCCAGCAGCTCGACGGACGCGACACCGTCGGTGCCACCCACCGCCCACACCACCTCCGAACCTGCGGCGATGAAGTCGTCGAGCACCTCCGGATCGATGCCAGAGCCGGTGCGGACCTCGACACCGAGCCGTTCGAGCTCGGCCTCGTACCACTCGGCGAGCGCGCCGAATCGTCCGCGACCCGGCAGGGCCGCGACCGTCCGCAGGAGCCCGCCGACCCGATCGTCACGCTCGTGGAGCACGACCCGCCGACCCCGGAGCGCGGCGGACCGTGCAGCCTCGAGCCCGGCAGGTCCCCCACCGACGACCACGACCGGCGCCGCGGTTCCGGCTCCGGACCCGGACCTGGCACCGTCGCCGCCAACGGAGTCGAACTCGGCGAGGGCCGGCTCGTCGGTCTCGTGTCCGGTCGCCGGGTCCACGGTGCAGCTCACGATCGGGTTGCGGTTGTCGCGCACGGCGCACTGCTGGTTGCACAGCACGCACGGCCGGATGCGTTCGGGGAGACCGGCGGTGAGCTTCGCCACGAGCGCAGCGTCGGCGAGCTGGGCGCGCGTCATCTCGACCGCATCGGCGGCACCGCTCTCGAGTGCCCACGCCGCCTGACCGACGTCGACGATCGACCCCTGGGCCACGATCGGCACCCTGCCGTCGGTCACCTCGGACACGGCGGCCCGGACCGACCGGGTCAGCTCGAGGTTGAACCCCGGCTCGGTGTGGCCGTCGGGGCGGGTCGCCCCTGCGGAGTAGATCGAGCCGCGCACGACGGTGAGGAGGTCGACACGTGACGGACCGGAGACGAGCGCTGCCGCGAGGTCCGGGGCCTGCTCCGGGGTGATGCCCGCCCACGGGGCGAGCTCGTCGCACGACAGGCGGAGGGCGAGCACGGCGTCGGGTCCGATCGCCGCACGGACCGCATCGAGCACCTCGACGAGGAACCTGCTCCGGTCCGCCCCCCACTCGTCGTCGCGGGTGTTGGTGAGGCCCGAGAGGAACTGCCGGGCCAGCGAGTACTGACCTGCGTTGACCTCGACGCCGTCGCAGCCGGACCCGACGGCCAGCGCGGCTGCGTCGGCGAACCCGGCGACGACGGCGGCGATGTCGTCGGGCTCCACCACCTTCGGGACCTCACGCGTGTTGACCTCGGGCACCGGGGACGGTGCCCACAGCTCACGCTGGCTCCAGTGCGAGGTCCCCTGGCCGCCGCTGTGCCCGATGCCGGCGAGCAGCACCGCTCCCGCGGCCTGACAGACCCTGGCGACGTCGGTCCACCCCGGACCGCACTCCTCTGCGAGCGGAGCCCGCTCGAGGGGCCAGTCGGACGGGTGCACCGACGCCTCCTCGGTGACGATCAGCCCGGTTCCGGCCTCGGCCCGGCGGCGGTAGTGCGCGACGTGCCGGTCGGAGATGCTGCGTCCCCGACCGAGGTTGGTCTCGTGCGGCCCCAGGACGATCCGGTTGCGGATGGTCCTCGGACCGACGACGAGCGGGTCGAGCAGGCCGGGCACCGGAACATGCTGCCTCGCCGGTCGTGGCGCACCCCAACCCGACCGGTCGAGACCCACGGGCGCGCCGTCGGTCCGCTCAGATGGTGACCGTCAGAACCCGAGTGGGAGCTGCAGCACCTGGTCACGCAGCAGCGGGCGGCTGTACAGGTACCCCTGTGCGAGGCCGACCCCGATGTCCTCGAGCACCCCGGCGTTGACCTCGGTCTCGACGCCCTCGGCGACCACGTCGAGGCCGAGGACCATGGCGAGTTGCACCGTGGCGGCGGCGACGCTGAACGGACCCAGTTCAGGGGTGAGGTCCGACACGAAGCTCCGGTCGATCTTGACCAGGTGGACCGGGAACGAACGCAGGTGGGTGAGCGAGGAGAACCCGGTCCCGAAGTCGTCGAGCGCGATCCGGAATCCCAGACGGTTCAGGTGGCTGAGCCGATCGGCGGCCAGCTCAGGGGACGACACGAACGCCCCCTCGGTCAGCTCGATGACCACCGACTCCGGGCCCAGGCCGACCACGGCCATGGAACGGAGCAACGACTCAATCATGCCCTCGGCGACCAGTTCCGACGCCGAGAAGTTCAGCGTGACGTACGCGTGGCTCCGGTCCGGACCGACGGCGTGCCACTCGCACAGGACCTCGAGCGCCCTCCCGAGGACCTGCCCCTGGATGGCCGGGAGCAGTCCGGACCGTTCTGCCTCGTCGACGAACACACCGGCCGGAACCACGTCGTCGGGACCCCGACGCCAACGCGCCAGAGCCTCGAATCCGGCGATGGTGCGGTCGTGGACGTGCACGATCGGCTGGAGCGCCGGCTCGAACTGCCGTCGGTCGATGGCCACCCGGAGGTCGGCGACCAGGTCACCGGAGATGTCGGCAGGCGGACTCACGACGTCATCGTGTCAGGTCGACGGGAGGGGCACCATCCGTTCGACCCGACGAGGCTCGGGGCGTCCGTGCCAGCGACCGACAGGGTCGAGTGCTCAGACACCGTGGGACGCGACGAGACGCTCCAGCAGGCTGACCGCACAACTGCCACAGCGCTGCTCGAACCGGCTCGCCGGTCCCCGCTGGAGCACCGGGCCAGCAGGCAGCCGGCCGGGTGCCGGACCCGACGACGGAGCGAGCTCCGGGAGGATCTCCGAGACGCTCGAACGCCAGTCGGTCCCCTCGGGTAGCTCCCCACGACCCTGGACCGTCCCGACGTCGGCCACCGGCGCCACCTCGAGCTCACCAGGGAACCTGAGTCGCTCGACGACCCCCATGCAGATGGTGACGGTCTGCACCGAGGTGCACCCGGGGCAACCACCTACTCCCGCCTCCAGCATGGCAACCAGCTCCCGAGCCATGGACTCGAGGGGACCGGAGCTCTCGGTCCGTGGCGTCTGCTCCGGCGACAGGTCGTCGAGGTCGAGGACGTCGAGGGAGTGCGACGACACCGAGAGCGAGTGGAACGCCGAGGTGGCGCGCACCTTCGTCCGGCCCAGGTCGAGCGCATCGTTGGTCAGTTGACGGACCGCGTAGCGGGTGGCGGCCTCGTCGTCGACCATCCACACCGGCAACGACCGCCCTCGGGACCGCAGACGATCCACCGATGTCCGAACGGACAACCTCCACTCGGTGTGCAGGTCCTCGGCCAGGTCCGCCACGTCGTTGCGAGACGCCACCGCCACGGTCACCTGGTAGGCAGCGTCCGAGGCGTGGTAGCCGTCGAACCAGTCGACGTAGCGGTCGTGGGACCAGATCACGTCCGGCCCCTCGGTCCAGCGGTCCGCAGACGACCCGTCACGTCGTCCCGTCCTGGAGCAGCGCGGCGAGGTCGGCGACTTCTCCGGCGTACGGTTCGACGGACGGCAGGCCAGGTTCGGTCCGAGGGGTCCGACCGATGGAGCTCCAGGCCAGATTGGACTGGTCGAGCAACGGTCGGGCGAGCTCCCCCATACCCAGCCGGTCCGCCTGAGCTGCGCGGCGTGCCAACTCCGTCGCCTGCCGGGCGACGCGGAGGCGCGCCGACGGTGGGCGGCCGACGTCGGAGGTCATCCACAGGGACAGCGAACCCACGGGGCGACCGCGCCCGACGACGACCCTGGAACTGGCGCCGAGCCGGGCGGCGTCACCGTCGGGCTGGAACGACGAGACGCCCACCACGATCCCGGTGGCGTCCTCCACGAGCACGGCCGAGATGCCGGTGACCGCTGCCACGTAGATGCCCGCTCGGAACCCGGTGCCGACCGACACCGCGCCGTCACCGGGGACGGCACGGGTCCTGGTCCGCCGTACATCGAGCACACCCGAGCTCAGCCACGACGGATCGACCCAGACCGGTCCGTCCTCGGCGACACCACCGACGACGGGCGGCAAGCTCACGAAGGCCTCCTGAGCGTCCGAGAGCGCCCCACCGTCGGAGGGCCCGGTGGCCGACGGCTCAACGCGGAGACCCAGCTGCTGTCGGAGGGACGTCGCCTCCGCCGACCACGCGTCCGAGGAGGGGCCAGCGGCCTCACTTCGCTCGTACTCGGAGTGCAGCACAGCCAAACGTGAGACGACTGCGCCCACGTCGTCCGCCAGCTGGCTCGTTCGGTCCGGGATGGGGTGAGCGAGTCCGAGCACGCGGAGCGACTCCTCCACCTCGTCGTCCAGCAGGCCGCCCGGGTCGACGGCGTCCACCACGAGGCCGAGGAGTCGCTGGTCGAGCGCGTCGGCGTAGGCGACCACACCGTCGACCAACGAGACGGCTGCCACACCGGCTGGGCCGGGCTCCGCTCCGGTCACGAGCTCCCACCGCCAGAGCTCCGAGTCGAAGACCTGATCGAGCTCAGTCACGGCAGCTCAATCCCACGGACATCACCACGGTCCGTCCCGCTCGTCGTCCGGTTCCCGCTGGTCCGGCCCGCTCGAGACCCAGGCGCGGGAAGTGAGCAGCACGACGCAGCACGCAAGTAGGACCAAGAGCGCGACACCTGCCGGCGTCACCGCGGTCGAGGCCACCGTCGCCACCGCCCGGACGGTCGGCGACCCAGGGTCCTCCTGACCACCCGACGGTGCACCCGATGGCGGCGGCGGGTCGGCAGCGGGAGCTGCAGACTCTGCAACCCCGACGACGGGCGGGTCAGGTTCCGGCGGTGAGGCAGTTGGAACGGTCGCAGGCGTCCCGGCCGAAGGGCGACTGGGCCGAGCCGTCCCGGTCGACGTGGTCGAGGACCGACCCGGCCCGGGCACGGTCCTCACGCCAGCCACCTCCGGCGACTGCGGGATCGTCGTGGCCGACGGTGGCGGTCCGAGCGGCACCGTCGTGGTGGTCGGCACCGTCGTGGTGCTCGTGGTGGTCGGGGGAACCGTCGTCGTGGTCGTCGGGACCGTCGTCGTGGTCGGGGGAACCGTCGTCGTGGTGGTCGAGGTGGTCGGGGGAACCGTCGTCGTGGTCGTCGGGACCGTCGTCGTGGTCGGGGGAACCGTCGTCGTGGTCGTCGGGACCGTCGTCGTGGTCGTCGGCACCGTCGTCGTGGTCGTCGTGGTCGTCGTGGTCGGAATGCACAGTTCCGGGTCCGTCGCTCCAGGTCCCACAGTGGTGGTCCCACTCGGACACGTCGTCGGCCCGGTGGCGCCCTCGACGTCCACGTAGGTTCCGATCGGTGCGGGGAGACAGGCCGTCGCACCGGCGACCCCGCTGAACGTCCCCGGCGGACAGATAGACGGCGAGGTCGCCCCCTCGGTGTCCACGAACGACCCAGGTGGTGCCGGGTCGCACGGCTCGACACCCTCGCTCGAGAACGTCCCCGGCGCACAGGCTCCGGGGACCCCATCGAGGATCCACGCGAAGCTCTGGGCGCTCTGCGAGTCCTGCCCGAGATCGCCGTTCGCGACGACGATGCGGGCCGTCTCCGTCTCGTAGATCGGGGGTGAGACCACCACGACCTCCCGGTCGGAGAGCACGGTGAAGCTCGGCCTGCACGCCGTGCAGAAGCCACCGAACCCGACGTTCGTAACTCCCGTGAACCCGCAGCCGGTGAGGACCACCTCGGTGCCGCCATCTGCAGGACC
Source organism: uncultured Actinomycetes bacterium (assembly GCA_903852755.1). Lineage (GTDB taxonomy): Bacteria > Actinomycetota > Acidimicrobiia > Acidimicrobiales > Microtrichaceae > SXMI01. The sequence goes on from CAINRS010000160.1 coordinate 9,982, forward strand.
GAACTGCGGGTCGAACCCGAACACCACGGGACCTGAGTCCGGCGGCAGGAAGGCACATCGATCGTCCGGCACGGGAGGAGGGGCGACCTCCGAGGTGTACTCGAACAGCCCGGGACTGATCGAGACACTGCCGGACCATCCGAGCCGGAGTCGGACCTCCGAGACCTCGGGTGTCGGCGGCGAGACAGCGACGATCACGTTGTCGGAGACCACCGTGAAGTCGGCCGACCGGTCGCCGAAGGCGACCGACTCGACCTGGCGGAACGAGCAACCGAGCAGCAGCACGGACGTGCCCCCCGTGGTCGGGCCACTGGACGGCGAGAACCCCAACACCACTGGTCCGCTCGCCGCAGGCGGACCGATCTCCAGGTCCACCGTCCCGCCCACTGGAGCCGGAACCCCACACACGTCGGTCGGGACCACACCGTCCCCGCCGGGTCCGGGAGCGTCCGGGAACACCGGCGGCGGCGAATCCGGTCCGACCGGCGGCGATTCGCTCAGGATCGGCGAGGAGCGCAACCCTCCTCCGATCGAGGCGAAGGTCCATCCCAGGATCAGCAGGACGGCGAGTGCCGGACCGAGCCGTGGCCTGAGTCCCTGCCGTGTTCCCACCCGTCGCTCCCCAGGCATGCGCCGACAATCCGACCCCCTGCACGGTACCAACCTGACGGCCAGGGGCGCTGCGGTGGGTAGGACCGCCCAGGAGGGCCCGTCCCGCTCCGGTCGGCGCGAAGGTGACGGGGTGGCGACCCGGGACCCCGTCGGACCGCCCGCTCGTCAGCCGCCGCGGTACGGGGGCGGCTGAGGCACCGATCCGGGCGGCGCTCCGCTTTCCGGTACGAACGCGACCGTCCCGCCGATGCTGTCGAACTCGTCCTCCATGCTCAGCGGGCCGGGCGAGATCCAGCCCACAAGCCCCCCGAGGACCACTGCGATCAGCACGAGCGGAATCGCCACTCCGAGCGTCGGCGCCAGGATCCCGAGCAACGACAGGGACATGACCAGCGCCGTGGCGGCACCCAGTCCGATCAGACCGAAGCGGACTGCCCGGCGCCAGCGGCTCGGCGCCAACCGCCGTCTCGACACCGCTACCAGCGTCGCGATCAGACCAGCCACCGTGAGTCCGGCCACGACGAGCGTGAAGACCGAGAGCACCGAGACCGGGGAGCCCGCAACCCGGAGCACGAAGTCCTGCGAACCGAGCACCTCACGCTCGGTCGACAGCACCTCGAGCCGTCCGACCAGCAGCCCGGACGCCTGGTGCTCGGCGCTGACGAACACGTCCTGCCCGTCGACCACCAGGTCGACGGTCTGCCCCGGCCGGATCCTCGTGGGGTCGTAGGACACATCGAGACCGACCACCGACAGGCCGAGCACCCGGCCGGCGATCCTGACGCGACCAACCTCGACGACCTGGTCGGAGTCGTTGGTGGCACGGACCACGATGTCGGTCTGGCCGATCGGTTCGACCACCACCGGAGCACCACTGTCGGCCTCGGCGAGCGACTGACCGTTGATCGACGCGTCGACGCTGAGCGACCCGCCTTCGGCGAGCGCGACGGCCCACGGGCCGAGCGTCACTGCCAGCAGCGCGGCGGCGACCACCCCCGCCCTGACCCGGAGTGAGTTCCTGCCGGACGTCACCGTGCTCCCCTCACCGGGGATCTGAACCCCTCGCTGAACCCTCCACCGATCGTCGACACGCACCGCACGCCGACACTCACCCAGGATCCTCGACCATGGCCACCACGCGGTAGTGGCGGCGTCGGCGTTGCAGCAGCCCGAAGCGCGCCGCCAGACACGACGTCCCAATCCCGACCAGCGCCCCGACCAACCCGCCCAGGGCCAGTGAGAAGGCGCTGAGCACCCCGCCGCCGAGGGTCCAGAACCAGAGCGTCAGGCACGACCCGACGACAGCTGCGCTGAGGGTGAGCCCGACGGCGCTCCCGGTCAGTCGGACACCCCGGACGAGCGCCCGCAGGTTGGCGACGGCGACCGCGAGCGCACCGACGACGAACACGAGCGGCAGCCAGCCGCCAATGGTCGCGTACCACGGCTTCGCAGACGCGGAACGCACGGTGAACGGCACGACCCGAAGTCCCGGGCCCGAGTCGACACCGTCCCGGAGGATCATCTCGGCGCTCAGGTCCGCCGAGTTCCAGATGCCCCGGAGCACGCGCTGGGACTCCTGTCGGTCCGGGACTGCGAGCGTGGCCTGCCAGGCCCCGTCGGGTCCGACGACCGGCGCCGGGTCGGTCAATTCACCCAACTGGATCGGGCCCGCGCTCGCTCGGACCGACACCGACACCGACTCCGGCACCGGCTCGGACTCCCGCCCGGAGATGACCACTGGTCGGCTCAGGTCGACCACGATCGGTGTCACCGTGGCCAGGTCCTGACCGGCGACGAAGTACACCCCCTGTGTCACGGCGGCCGGTTCGGGCGCTGCGAGGGGGCCGCCCCCGAGCACGAGTGCGAGCGCAGCCGCAGCCAGGGCGACCCCACCGACCACGGCGAGCGTCCGGCGCCGGGACCCGTCGGGCTCAGCCCCAGCATCGGCCCGATCGGGCGGCGGCGTCGCAGGGGATGGGGCCGGAGGCGTGGCCTCGGCGCCAGCCGGAGCCACGGACGCCACCGGTGCCGCCGGAGCGACCGGTGGCGGCACATCGAACTCGGCCACCGTCGGCAACTGCTCGGCCGGCCAGGCCGGGACCAGTGCGAGGCCCTCCAGAAAACGGGCTGCGGAACGAGCCGACTGCGGACGGTCGGTCGGCTCGGGTTGCACCAGCGCCGCAGCGAGGGAGGTCAACTCCGGGTGCGGGGTCGAGCAGCGGTCGAGGACCATGCCCAGGATCACCCCCACCGAGTACAGGTCTGACCTCTGGTCGGCATCGGCGCCGTAGAGGACCTCCGGCGCCATGAAGCCGGCGGTGCCGGCGGCGGTCGGCATCTGGGTGACCCGCGGCCGGTCGATCGCCACGGCCAGTCCGAAGTCGCTGATCCGCACGGTCGGACGGACCGAGCCTGCCGGCAGGTCGAGCAGTGCGTTCGACGGTTTGATGTCGCGGTGGACGACGCCGCTGTCGTGGAGCTGGGCGAGGCCCAGGAGCAGCTGTCGGGCGACGTCGACGGCGACCCACGGGTCCACCTGCTCGTGGGAGCCGAGCCACTCCTGCAGGTCCCCGGCGTTGGAGTACTGCATCACGAGCAGCGACCGACTCCGATCCTGGAGCCAGTCGAGGTTGCGGACCAGATTGGGGTGGTCGACGTCGAGTTGCTGCTCGTTCAGGAATCGCAGCCGGGCCTCACCGTCGGACGCCTCGAGCACCTTGACCGCCACGAGAGTGCCGCCCGGAGCGACCGCCAGCAGCACGGACCCGCTGGCTCCCCGCCCGAGTCTCGCCACGAGCCGGTACGGCGTTCCGACCAGCGGGTCGAACGGCGGCGGACCTCCCGGTGGGGCTCCGGGCGACGTCAGGTCGGACAGGGTTCCAACCTGCTGCGTCGCGCCGAGATCGTCGGCCGAGGATCGGGTTCAGTCACGACCTCTCCAGTCACCATCGCGGGGCACCCGCAGCACCGCAGAGTGGAGCGTACCCGCCAGCGTCGGTCGAGCGAGCGACGTCGGTCACCGGAGTGCGGCGCTCGCTCGGTGGTCGGAGCACACGCCACGCAACGGCAACCAGGACGGGTGCGACCTCAGCGCCGACTGGTGGGGCGCAGCGTCACCGGCGAGGGCACGGGGACGCCCGGACGGGAGTGGTCGACGGTGGACCGCGGCAACTCGGCGTCGCCGATCGCTGCGAGGAGCGGCTCGGCGTTGCCGAGCACGCACTCGGGGTCGGGGTCGGTGAGGTCGAGTCCCACGAAGAACTTCGATGCCATGCAGCCGCCCTGACAGGCGTCGTAGCTCCCGCAACTGACGCACGCACCGGCACTGTCGGGCTCCCGGAGCGACGCGAACAGGTCGGAGTCGCGCCAGACACCGGTGAACCCGCCCCGGTCGCGGACGTTGCCGGCGAGGAACTCGTCGTGGATGACGAACGGGCACGCGTAGACGTCACCGACCGGATCGATCAGGCACACCACCCGGCCGGCACCGCAGAGGTTGAGGCCGGGCAGCGGCTCACCGAGCGCCGAGAGGTGGAAGAACGAGTCACCGGTGAGGACGTCCGGTCGGTCGAGCAGCCAGTGGTAGAGCCGGCGCTGCTGCTCCTGCGTCGGGTGGAGGTCGTGCCAGGAGTCGGCCCCCCGACCCGACGGCCGCAGCCGGGTGACCCGCAGCTGGGCGCCGTACCCGGCCGCGATCTCGCGGAAGCCGTCGAGCTGGTCGACGTTGTGGCGGGTCACGACGAGGGAGATCTTGAACGGCCCGAACCCGGCGTCGCGGAGGTGGCCCATCGCCTGGTGCGCTGCGGCGAAGGACCCTGCGCCGCGGACTGCGTCGTTGACCGTGGCGTCGGCTCCGTCGATCGAGATCTGGACGTCCACGTAGTCCATCGCCGCGAGCCGCTCGGCGGCGGCCCGGTCGATGAAGGTGCCGTTCGTCGAGAACTTCACGCCGACCTGGTGGTCGGTGGCGTACTGCACGATCTCGAAGAAGTCCTGGCGCAGCATGGGCTCGCCGCCGCCGAGGTTGACGTAGAAGACCTGGAGCCGCTGGAGCTCGTCGACGACAGCGAAGCACTCCTCGGTGGTCAGCTCGGCAGGGTCACGTCGACCCGAGCTCGACAGGCAGTGCACGCAGCTCAGGTTGCAGGCGTAGGTGAGCTCCCACGTGAGGCAGATCGGGGCGTCGAGGCCCAGCCGGAACTCCTCGACGAGCGGACGCGTGGCCGCGGGCGGCTGGGCGACGATCTCAGGCGGCACGGAGGACCTCCGAGTCGGACAACGTGGTCAGGGCGGCGAGGAACGAGCCGTACCGGCCCGGGTCCACGCCCACGCCGTCGAGGGCCTCGCGCACCGTCAGCTCACCGTCGAGGGCCTCGACCACGGCGAGCAGGTCGACGTGCTTGATGAACGACAGCCGCCGGTTGCCGAAGTGGTAGGCGAGGGCCCCGAACCGTTCGGGACGGAACGAGACGTCGGGGTGCACGACCAGTCGGTCGTCGAGGGCGACGGGCACGGGGTGCTCGGTGTCGGTCCGGACGGACTGCGGTGCGGTCAGTAGACCCCGCACATGCCGTCGATCGAGACCTCCTCGACGAGGAGTTCCTCGACGAGCAGCTCGGCGTCGGCACCTGCCGGTTCGGACGCCGCCACCTGATCGGCCGGGTCGTCCGTCGCCGGGTGGCGGTCGATGTGGTCCGCTGTCTGCACGTTCGCCACGGTGGGCCTCCTCGGTGAGGTTCCGGCGGCTCCGGGAGCCACCTCGTTGGTCGCGGACGGGATCGTACCCCCGACGGGCGGGTGGGCGACGGCGCTCCGGCTACCTCTGGACGTCCTCGTGGTGTAGAACCGGGTCGAGCCACGCCGCGGAGCGGGGCGACACGCGAGCACCCCGGGGGGACCGATGCCGACCACGACCAACGCCGCCGTGCTGTGGGGTCCGCAGCAGGACTGGAAGATCGAGCAGATCACCCTCGACGACCCGGGGCCCGGGGAGATCCGGGTCCGGACCGCCGTGGCCGGCATGTGCCACAGCGACGAGCACGTCGTCCAGGGCGACATGATGGTCCCGCACTTCCCGTTCGTCGGCGGCCACGAGGGCGCCGGCGAGGTGGTCGCCGTGGGACCCGGTGTGACCTCGGTGCAGCCGGGCGACCACGTCGCCATGTCGTTCATCCCGTCCTGCGGTCGCTGCCGGTACTGTTCGACCGGCCGCCAGAACCTCTGCGACGAGGGCGCCAAGCTCTTCGACACCCACATGATGACCCGGGGGCTCGGCGAGCACTCGCACACGATCGGCGACACGGACGTTGCCCGCTTCGCCCAGCTCGGGACCTTCTCCGAGGAGCTCCTGCTGTCGGAGAACTCCGTGGTCCGGATCGAGCCGGACATCCCCTTCGACGTGGCCGCCCTGGTCTCGTGCGGGGTGGCCACCGGCTGGGGTTCGGCGGTGCACCGGGCCGACGTCCAGCCCGGTGACAACGTGGCCGTCATCGGTGTCGGCGGCGTCGGCATCAACGCCGTGCAGGGCGCCCGCATGGCGGGCGCCAAGCGCGTCATCGCGATCGACCCCGTCGAGTTCAAGCGCGAGAAGGCCATGGAGCTCGGCGCCACCCACACCTACTCCTCGATCGAGGAGGCGATGCTCGCCGTGCCGGACCTCACCTGGGGCGACATGTGCGACTCGGTGATCCTCGTGCCCGGCGTCGTCACCGGCGACATGATCGAGCCGTCGCTCAACCTGGTCGGCAAGGGGGGGACGCTCGTCGTCACCGCCATCGGCAACATGTTCGAGTCGGACGTCACCATGAACCTCTTCATGCTCTCGATGATGAACAAGGAGGTGAAGGGCACGGTGTTCGGCTCCGGCAACCCGCGGGCCGACATCCCCGCCCTGCTGGCGATGTACCGCGAGGGCGAGCTGAAGCTCGACGAGCTCATCACCAACCGCTACTCGCTCGCCCAGGTGAACCAGGGCTACCAGGACATGCGCGACGGCGTGAACATCCGTGGCGTGATCGAGTTCTGAGTCCCGGACCACCGACACACGACCACGATCCGGTGGTTCCGAGCGGCGCCGAGCTGATCGAACGTCTCCGCCGACGCGTGGTGGGACGAGACGGCGAGCTCGAGGTCGTCGTCGCCGCCCTCGCCGCAGGTCGGCACCTCCTCGTCGAGGGCCCTCCCGGCACCGGGAAGTCCACCATCCTCCGAGCGGTCGCCGAGGAGACCGGCACCGGGTTCGAGTTCGTCGAGGGCAACGCCGAACTCACCCCGGCGCGACTGGTCGGCAGTTTCGATCCGGCCGCCGTGCTGTCCGAGGGGTACGTGCCCGAGGTGTTCACCGACGGACCGCTGCTCCGGGCGCTGCGGGCGGGGTCGCTGCTCTACATCGAGGAGATCAACCGGATCCCCGAGGAGACCCTGAACGTGCTCATCACCGTGATGAGCGAGGGCGAGGTGCACGTCCCCCGTCTCGGCGCCGTACACGCTGCGACCGGATTCCGACTGGTGGCGGCCATGAACCCGTTCGACGCCGTCGGGACCGCCCGGATCGCCGGCGCCGTCTACGACCGCTGCTGCCGGCTCGCCGTCGACTACCAGGGCGCACAGGACGAGGCCACGATCGTCGCCACGGCCGCGCCCGACGCGTGCGGGCGACTCGGACCGGACGGCCTCCGGCGCGTGGTCGAACTGGTCCGCTCGACCCGAGACCACCCCGACGTCCGGACCGGGTCGTCGGTCCGAGGTGCGGTCGACATGACGCTCGTCGCCGACGAGCTCGCCCCGCTGCGGGGGTGCGGCCCGGGCGACGACCGGGTCACGCTGGACGCGGCGCTGCTCGCCCTGTCCGGCCGGATCCGGGTCCGTGAGGGCTCGGGCCGACGGGCCGAGGACGTGATCCGCGAGCTGTGGGAGCGCCAGCGTCACGAGGTGTCCCCGGGTGAGGCCGACCCCGGCGGGGGAAAAGGCTGACCCCGCCCCGGAGCGGGGTCTCGGACGAGGAGGTCCTCGAGGGCGACGCCGCCCGGGACGCCGTGACCGAGGCGGGTCGCCGCACGACGGCCCGGCGCCACCTCGAGCAGCACGACCACTTCGAGGAGATCTCGCCCGAGGTCGGCATCCTGGACGAGGCCGCCTTCGAGGACCTGCTCGACGAGCAACCCGACGAGGCGCTCGCACTGCTCGCCGACATGACCGGCGCCACCGACGAACGACTGCGCCACCTGGCCCGACGGCTGGCCGGACGGGTGCTCGTCGACGTCGCCCGGACCGGCTCCGCGCCGCGACCGGGACTCGGGCGACTCGGCTCCTCGCCGATCGACCGGGCCCAGGGTGACGTCGACGTGGACCGGTCCCTCGAGGCGCTCACCACGTGGCGACGGGGAGGCCCGCCGGACCGCGACGGCCTGCACGTCGTCCACTGGCACCGACCCCAGACCGCGCTGTGCCTGCTCGTCGACCGGTCGGGTTCGATGGGCGGAGACCGCCTGGCCACCGCAGCGGTGGCCGCCGCGTCGGTGCTGTTCCGGACCCCGCTCGCCTGTTCGGTGGTGGCCTTCGCGGAGCAGTCGGTGGTGGTGGTGTCCCAGGACGAGGTGCGACCGCCCGACGACGTGGTCGTCGACCTGCTCCGGCTGCGCGGCTTCGGGGTGACCAACCTGGACCTGGCACTGCGCACCGCCCGTTCCCAGCTCGACCGGTCCGCTGCGGGCCGTCGGATCACGGTGCTCCTGTCGGACTGCCGCGCGACCACGGGACCCGACCCGACGCCAGCGGCCACCGAGCTCGACGAACTCGTGGTGATCGCCCCTGCGGGCGACAGTGTCGATGCCGAGCACCTCGCCGAACAGGTCGGCGCCCGCTGGACGACGGTGGACGGACCGACCTCGGTCCCCGAGGCCTTCGCCGAGCTGCTCGGGCGCTGAGGCCCGCCACTCCCCCGGCTGGGCGGACCCGCCGGCGGACCGGCTCAGGGCACCGGGACCCGCTCGGCGACGTGGTCGAGCGCCTCCGGGTTGGCGAGCGCACCGGTGTTGCGGACCGCTCGACCGTTGACCCGGTCCGACACGGCGAGTTCGGCGAGCTTGTTCGACCGGGTCCGCGGCAGGTCGTCGACCTGCACGACGACGGCGGGGACGTGACGTGGTGTGCACCCGGTTCGGACCCGCTGGCGGATCTCCGCCACCAGGTCGTCGTCCAGCTGAGCGCCGTCGGCGAGCCGCACCAGGAGGACGATCCGGACGTCGTCACCGACCTCCTGGCCGAACACGAGCGACTCGAGGACCCGGTCGACGCGCTCGACCTGACGGTAGATCTCGGCCGTGCCGATCCGCACACCTCCGGGGTTGAGGGTGGTGTCGGACCGACCGTGGATCACGATCCCGCCGTGGGAAGTCCGGGCCGCGAAGTCCCCGTGGGTCCACACGTCACGGAACGCGTCGAAGTAGGCGGCCCGGTACCTGGGACCGGGGACGATCCCGGGCGCGTCGGGGTCCTCGTCGCCCCAGAACCGCAGCGGGGTCGACGGAAAGGCTGCGGTGCAGACGAGCTCGCCACGCTCCCCGACCGCCGCCGGGGCACCCTCCGGGGTCCAGACCTCGACGGCCATCCCGAGCGCCGGGGCCTGGATCTCGCCCGCCCAGACCGGACGGGTCGGATCACCGGCGGCGAAGCACCCGCACAGGTCGGTGCCACCCGAGATCGATGCCAGGTGGAGACCGTCGCCGCCCGTCGCGGGAGCGACCGCATCAGCGACCCACTCGAAGCCCTCGGGCGACAGCGGTGACCCGGTGGACGCGAGGGTCCGGAGCCGCGACAGATCCGCCGACTCCGCCGGTCGCAGCCCACTCGAGCGCACCGCGTCCAGGTACTTGGCGGACACGCCGAGGAACTCCAGTCGCTCCCGTTCGGCCAGCTCCCAGAGGGCCTCGGGTCCGGGGTGGAAGGGGTTGCCCTCGAACAGCACGGCGGCGACCCCCGAGGCGGGCACCGAGACCAGCCAGTTCCACATCATCCAGCCGCAGGTCGTGAAGTAGCAGGCCCGGTCACCGGGCCGGAGGTCGAGGTGCAGCTGGTGCTCCTTCGCGTGCTGCAGCAGCACCCCACCGGTCCGGTGCACGATGCACTTGGGCACACCGGTCGTGCCGGAGCTGTAGAGGACGTACCACGGGTGGTCGAACGGGAGCTGCTCGAACCGCAGCGGGTCGTCCGGTGCGTCGTCGAGCCACGCACCGTACGGAACCGTCCCGGCGACGGGACCGGCCGGCACGGCGGGGTCGCCGGCGACACCGTCACCGAGGAACCCGACGACCACCGTCGTCGTCCCGGGCAGGGCGCCGGCCACCTGCGCCAGCTCGACGCGCCGGTCGAACGCCCGGCCGCCGTAGTGGTAGCCGTCGGCGGCGACGAGCACCCGGGGTCGCACCTGGCCGAATCGGTCGAGCACACCGTCCACCCCGAAGTCCGGCGAGGTCGAGGTGAACACCGCACCGATCGACGCTGCTGCGAGCATCACCACGAACGTCTCGGTGACGTTCGGCATCCACGCTGCCACCACGTCACCCGGACCGACACCCGACGTGCGCAGCGCCGCCGCGCAGCGTCGGACCAGCTCAGCGGCCTCGTCGTGCGTGACCTCCCGACGTCCACCCAGCTCGTCCACCGAGACGAGCAGCACCGAATCGCCCGCGGCGCCCCCCAGGATCTGCTCGGCGACGTTCAGCCGTACGTCGGGGAACCACCGGCACCCGGCGATGCCCGATCCGCTGACTCCGGGGGGACCGGGGACGAGGACCGGTCCCGAGCAGGGCACCCGGGGCAGCACCTCGGCGGCGAGCAGGCGCCAGAACGCAGCCGGCTCGGCGACCGACCACTCGTGCAGGGCAGCGGAGTCCGGGAGCGGCCGACCGAGCTCCAGCCCGGCGGACCGGCGGAACCGTTCCATCGCCGACGCAGCCACACGGTGCGGCGGCGGCGTCCACAGCGGTGGATCGGAGTGCTCCGGGAGGAGGTGCACGCTCAGGCTCTAGCACACCTGCACCGACGCGCACTGCGGGATCTACGATCGCGAGGTGCCGGTCCGACGACTCAACCACGCCGTCCTCTACGTGCGCGACGCCCACCGGTCGGCGGCGTTCTACGGCGAGGCACTGGGGATGGAGGTCCTCACCGACCTGGGCCGCGCGGTGTTCCTGTCGCTGCCGGCCAGCGACGCCCACCACGACCTGGGGCTCTTCGAGGTCGGCGGCGACGGGCCGGCGGCCGGATCGGTACCGGGCCTGTACCACCTGGCCTGGGAGGTCGAGCGGTTCGAGGACCTGGTGGAACGTCGGGCCCGGCTCCTCGAACTCGGCGCGCTCACCGGGGAGTCGGACCACGGAGCGGCGCTCAGCCTCTACGCCGTCGATCCCGACGGGATCGAGTTCGAGGTCTGCTGGCAGCTCCCCGAGGAGGCGTGGGCCGGTGTCGAGGACCAGGCGGTGACCCGTCGGCTCGACTGGGCTGCTGCCGCCGCCCGCTGGGCGGACCACACCGGCTGACGTACCCGGCGGTCACGGCCGTTCGGCGACCGCGGGTCAGCTCCACCGGTTCGGCATCCTCCGGACGGACGGGTCAGCGGGCGAGGATGTCCGGGCCGGCGCCGCTCCGACGGGGCGCGACGAGTCGGGCAGCGAGCAGCGTCGTGAGCGGCACCGACGCCACCAGGCCGATCGACCCAACGAGCGTCCGAACGAGCTCGGTCGCGACGACCTCGGACGTGAGCACCCGGGACAGGGGGCGGTCGAACTCGACGAACAGCAACAGGAGCGGCAGCGACGCCCCGGCGTAGGCCAGGGCGAGGGTGTTGACCGTCGAGGCGATGTGGTCACGGCCGATGCGCGAACCGGCCCGGAACAGCTCGCTGAACCCCATGCCCGGATCGGCCCGCCGCAGTTCGGCCACCGCCGAGGCCTGCGTGACCGTCATGTCGTCCAGGGCCCCGAGCGCGCCCAGGATGATCCCGGCGAGCAGCAGCCCACCGAACTCGAGGTCACCCCCGAAGGCCCGGATGTACTGCGCCTCCTCGGACAGTCCGGACAGCACGGTGAGCTCGGTGAACACCCACGACAGCACGCCGACCAGGACGAGCGACGCCAGCGTGCCGAGCAGGGCGACGGTCGTGAGCGGTGTGAACCCGTGCGCCAGGTACAGGGCCAGGTAGGCGACGAGCGATGCGGCCACGATGGCCACCGGCACCGGTGGCTCGCCAGCGACCAGCGCAGGCAGCACGAACACGACGATCACCCCGATGCTCGCCAGCAGTCCGGCCAGCGCCGCGAACCCGCGCAACCCGCCCTGGACCACGACGAGCACGGCGAAGGCGAGTGCCAGCAGGACCAGGGGCCAGCGCCGCTCCCGCTCGAACGCCTGGGCGTACTGGTACTCGGGGAGCGCGTCCTCGAGGTAGGGCACGACGAGCCGGTCGCCCGAGGACACCTCGGGGAACGGACCCCAGTCGAAGAGCTCGACGGACCGCTCCTCGCCGGCATCCGGGCCCTGCTCGAGCCGGAACGTCACCGTGAGGCACACCCCGGGGTCGACCGTCGCGTCCGGTACCGAGGTGGCCACGGCCCCACCGGGGCCATCGGCGCCGGGGGCGGCCGTGCCCGGACAGTCGAACGGTGCGACGGCGGTGACCGTGGCGTCGACGTAGGCGTCGGCCACGCCGAGCGAACCGGGGTCCACGTCGCGCCCTCCCGACGGCCACCACAGGGCCACGCCGAGCAGCGTCAGCACGAAGATCCCGACGGCGATCAGGTTGAGACGACGGCGGAGCGTCTCGTCGAATCCGTCGGAGAGCCGGTGCAGGTCGTGGGAGTGCGAATGCGAGTGGTCGCCGTGGCCACTCGAGCCGGGATCCCGGGATGCTCCGGCCGGACCCGGATCAGACTGCGTCCGCCGCTCCGACCACCCCGTCTCGGCACCGTCCTCCATCACCCGACATTGTGGGCCCCTCGGCACCGCCGGACGGCGGATCCCGATCGAGCCCCGACTCGGCCCGGCGCCGGGCGACGATGCCCCGGTGCACCCAGGTGAGGAACCGCTCCACGTACTCCACGGTCTGCACGGTCCGCACACTCGGGAAGATCTCGAACGCGTGCTGGGCACCGTGCAGCTCCACGTAGACCACCGGGTTGGACGACGCCTGCGACAAGGCAGCGGCGAACCGGCGTGCGCCTCCCACGGGGACGAGCACGTCGGCGTCGCCGTGCAGGAGCATCATCGGCGGGGCGTCACCGTGGATCCGGTCGATCGGCGAGTACGACGCCCAGCCGTCGGGGTCCTGCTCGGGATGGCTCCCCATCACGACCTGCTCCATGAACCGCAGGAAGGTGTCGAGCTGGTCCCGGCCCCGGTCGAGCAGGTCGTAGACGCCGTAGAACGGCACGGCTGCCTGCACCGAGGTGTCGGCAGACTCGAATCCCGGCTGGAACTCGGGGTCGTTCTCGGTCAGGGCCATCAGCGCACACAGGTGCCCTCCGGCCGAGCCGCCGGTGACGACGATGCAGTCCGGATCGACGGCGAACTCCGCAGCGTGCTCGCGGACCCAGGCGAGTGCCGCCTTGCAGTCGACGAGGTGCGACGGGAACTTGGCGGTCGGGCTCAGCCGGTACTCGATGTTGAATCCGACCCACCCGAGCGACGCCAGGTGGTTGAGCAACGGGACGCCCTGTTCGTCCTTGGAGCCGACGACCCACGCTCCACCGTGGATCTGGATGATCGCCGGACGCAGCTCCTCCGGCGCCGGGGGGTCGAGCGGCTCGTACACGTCCAGCCGGAGACGGTGACCGTCCACCTCCCGGTAGACGAGCCCACGAACCCTGCGTCGGCGCTGCCGGCCGTTCAACACCGGCAGGAGCGCACCCCGTCGGTCGCAACGGGGCCGTTCGTCCAGGAACGCAGCGGGCGTCACCGCGCTGAGCGCTCCCCGCAGCTGCTCTCCCGCCCGGGCGCTGTCGACGAGCTCTCGCACGAGGAGCCCCGCCGCCGCTCCGGTGAGCCCCACACCCACGGCGTCGGCGACCCCCAGCCGGCTCCGTCGACCGAACAGGTCGACCACGGTCCTGATCCCCCACCACCCGAGCCACACCGGCGCCGCCTCGGTGGTCAACCACGAAGCGAAGAACGACGGGATCGTGAGGAGACGGTTGCGGTGGACCGGGTAGCGGGCGTTGAGCGCCAGCGTGATCCGCACCAGTCCCTGGCGCAGCGAGGGTGACACGGAGGCCGAGGCTAGTGGGGTCGCCCCGGCACCGGTACCCCGGTGTGGGGCAGACTGTGCGCACCCCGGCGGCCGCGCAGGCCCCTCGGACCCCACCGGGCACTCCGGCCCCGCTCGACCACACAGGAGCGATCGATGGAACGACTCTCCGGCATGGACGCCACGTTCCTCTACCTCGAGACGCCGACCGGTCACATGCACGTGGCCATGGTGGGGATCTTCGACGCCGGGACCATGCCCGGGGGCTACTCGTTCCAGCGGATCAAGGACACCATCCGGGAGCGGCTCCCCCTCGTGCCTCCGTTCCGCCGACGGCTGGTGCGGGTGCCGTTCGACCTGCACCACCCCGTGTGGATCGAGGATCCGCACTTCAATCTCGACTACCACGTGCGGCGCATCGGCTGCCCGGCTCCGGGGGGTCGACGGGAGCTCGCCGAGGTGGCAGGGCAGATCGTGTCGATCCCACTCGACCGGAATCGACCGCTGTGGGAGATGTGGATCGTCGAGGGCCTCAAGCAGAACCGGATCGGCTTCGTCTGCAAGGTCCACCACGCCGCCATCGACGGTGCCTCGGGCGCCGAGATCATGACCGAACTGTTCGACCTGGCGCCCGAGGGACGGGAGCTGGACCTCGAACCGGTCGAGCCGGAGCACGTACCCAACGACATCGAGCTGGTGTCGTACGCAGCTGCGTCGAAGTTCCGCCTGGCGAGCGATGCGTTCGGCCTGCTCGGCCGCACCGCGCGATCGGTCGCCCGGCTGGTCGGCAACATCCGCAACCCCGATGCGCAGCACGGCGCAGTGCCGCTCACCGCCCCGCGCACACCGTTCAACCAGTCGATCGGCCCGCACCGCACCGTGGCGTTCGCCCGGGTGCCGCTCGACACCGTGAAGCAGGTCAAGACGGCGCTCGACGTCAAGGTGAACGACGTCGTCCTGGCGATCTGCACCGGGACGCTGCGGCGCTACCTGGAGCGGCACGACGCACTCCCCGACATCCCACTCGTCTCGGTCGTGCCGGTGTCGGTGCGCACCGAGGACCAGGCCCACACCGGGGGCAACAAGGTCTCGGCCATGTTCACGGCACTCCCGGTCAACATCGCCGACGTGGGCGAGCGCGTCCGGGCCATCAGCGCCAGCACACAGGGCGCCAAGGAGGACCACAACGCCATCGGCGCCCACATGCTGACCGAGTGGGCCGAGTGGGCAGCGCCCCGGACCTTCGGCCTGGCGGCCCGGCTGTACTCCTCGATGGGACTCGCCAGCCAGCACCGGCCCATCCACAACCTGGTGATCTCGAACGTCCCCGGTCCGCCGTTCCCGCTCTACTTCGCCGGCGCCGAGATGGTCGCCACCTACCCGATGGGCCCGATCATGGACGGGGCCGGACTCAACATCACGGTGCTCAGCTACCGGGACCACGTCGACATCGGATTCCTCGCCGACGAGGAGCTCGTGGCCGACGTCTGGGACCTCGCGGCCGACGTCGGACCGGCCTTCGACGAGCTCGTCGAACTCGCCGGGGTCAGCGACCCGACACTGGTCAAGCAGCCGGCGCCGGTGACGCCGACCTCGGACCGGGCCCGCAACGAGGCCGGCCCCGCAGCGGACTGAGGCCCACCGGGCCCGGCCGGTCGGAGCACCGACCGGAGTTGCCCGGGCACGCACCGGTCACCTGCTCTAGGTTTCCGGTGTGCCGTACAACATCGCTGATCTCTTCGAACACACCGTCGACGTGGTGCCGGACCGGACCTGCGTGATCGACCGGGGCCGCCGGTTCACCTTCGCCGAGCTCGACGCCCGGGGCAACCGGTTCGGCCACTTCCTCCAGTCCGCCGGGATCGAGCCCGGGGACCACGTCGGCATCTACGCGGTGAACTCGGAGCAGTGGGTGACGGCCATGCTGGGGTGCCTCAAGGTGCGGGCGGTGCCGATCAACGTGAACTACCGCTACGTCGAGGACGAGCTCGCCCACATCGTCGGCAACGCCGGGTTGGTCGGCTGCGTGTTCGACCAGTCGTTCGCGACCCGACTGTCGAACGTCGCCGGCGAGTCGCCCGACCTGCGGGTGTTCGTCCACATCGAGGACGACAGCGGCGAGGACGCAGTGGGCCTGCTCGGATCGGTGCCCTTCGACGAGGCGATCGCTGCAGGCGCACCCGACCGGGACTTCCCGCCGCGCTCCGGGGACGACCACTACGTCATCTACACCGGTGGGACGACCGGACTTCCCAAGGGTGTCGTCTGGCGCAGCGAGGACATCTACTTCGCGCTCGGACAGGGCATCGACGCGCTCACCGGCGAGCAGGTCGCCTCGGAGTTCACCAAGGCCGAGCAGGCTGCGGCGTCCGAGACCGGCCTGGTGTTCTGCGTCATCCCGCCGCTCATGCACGGCGCCGCACAGATCGCGACGATGAGCCAGTGGTTCATCGGCACCACCATCGTGCTGCTCCCCAAGTTCGACCCCGAGACCGTCTGGGACCTGGTCGACGAGCACGGCATCAACGCCATGCTCATCACCGGCGACGCCATCGGGCGTCCGCTGATCGAGGCGCTGGAGGCGGAACCCGATCGGTGGGACGCGTCGAGCTTCATCGCGCTGTCGTCGAGCGCTGCGTTGTTCAGCCAGTCCGTCAAGGACCGGTTCCTCGAGCGATTCCCCAACCTGATCATCACCGACTCGATCGGATCGACCGAAGGTGGGTTCAACGGCATCACCTACGCCGCAAAGGGCCAGGCCATCGAGGGTGGCGGGCCGACCGTCGACCCCGGCCGCGACGTGGTGGTGCTCGACGACGACCTGCGCCCGATCGAACCCGGCGACGACCGCATCGGCCGCCTCGCCCGGGCCGGGAACATCCCGATCGGCTACCACAACGACCCGGTCAAGACCGCCGAGACCTTCGTCGAAGTGGACGGACGGCGGTACGCAGTGGCCGGCGACTTCGCCCGGTGGACCGACGACGGGCGACTCGTGATGCTCGGTCGGGGCACCGTCAGCATCAACTCGGGCGGCGAGAAGATCTTCCCCGAGGAGGTCGAACAGGCGCTCAAGTCCCACCCGGCAGTGTTCGACTGCATCGTCGTCGGAGTGCCGGACGAGCGCTGGGGACAGCGCGTCGCCGCCGTGGTCCACTTCCGCGAGGGACAGTCGGCGACCGTCGAGGAGCTCGCTGACCACGCACGTGCCCACGTCGCCGGCTACAAGGTCCCCCGGGAGCTGCACCGGGTCGACGCGATCCAGCGCTCTCCGTCGGGCAAGCCCGACTACCCGTGGGCCAAGCAGATCGCCGAGTCGGGCGACCACCTCGCCAGCTCCTGACGCGCACCATCGCCGGGGAACGGTCGACCACCCCCGACGTCGACCCGGGGTGGTCGGTTCAGTCGTCGCCCGACGCCACGTTCCGCGCCCAGCGGTAGTCCGCCTTGCCCGTCGGCGATCGTTCGATCAGCTCGACGGTGACCAGTTCACGCGGCAGCTTGTATCCGGCGAGGTGCTCCCGGGCGTGCTCGACGAGTTCGTCGAGCTCCACCCGGGCGCCGTCGACCGGCTGCACCACGACGGTGACCTGTTCCCCCCAACGCTCGTGGGGTACGCCCACCACGACGCAGTCGTAGACCGCCGGGTGGGCCTTCAGCACCCCTTCGACCTCCTCGGGGAAGACCTTCTCGCCACCGGTGTTGATGCTGATCGACCCCCTGCCGAGCAGCACCACCGAGCCGTCCTCGGCCACCTGGGCCATGTCGCCGTTGAGGGCGTACCGACGGCCGTCGACCTCGACGAAGGTCTCGGCGGTCTTGACCGGGTCGTTGCGGTAGCCGATCGGCAGGTGGCCGGCGTGGGCCACACGGCCGATGCGTTCGTCGCCCGGCTCGATCGGACGCAGGTCGTCGTCGAGCACCACCGTCCCCGACGCCACCTGGTCGAACCTCGCCGTTCCGGCGCTGCGCGCCCCGGGCTCGAGACGGCTGCTCCCCTGGATGCCCGTCTCCGACGACCCGAACCCGTCGGTGAAGACGACCCCGGGCAGGATCGACTGCAGCCGTTCCCTGACCGAACTCGACAGCGGGGCCCCGCCGTTCGAGAACGCGAACAGCGACGACGTGTCGTAGGGGCCGGTCCGGTCCCACTCGTCGCACAGCGGTCGGGCCATGGCGTCCCCCACCACCGTCGTGGTCGAGACACCCTCCTCCTCGATGGTGCGCCACACCGTGGCCGCATCGAACGGGCCCTGGTGGAGGATGACCCGCGCCCCGGCGAACAACCACATGAAGGAGACCCACTGCGCCGCGGCGTGGACCATGGGCGCCAGCGCGTAGAAGGTGAAGTCGAAGTCGACCACCCGGTCGAGGAGCTCCGAGGGTGCAGCAACCGGACCCGACATACGCATCGGGTCACCACCGCCCAGGCAGCCGAAGAACGCATCACCCATGCGCCACTCGACACCCTTGGGCAGACCTGTCGTCCCCCCGGTGTAGATGATGTAGCGGTCGTCGTCCCCGCGACCTGGGACGTCGGGCCGGGCGTCCGATGACCCGCTGACGACCACGTCGAACTCGAGCACCTCGATCCGGTCCGTCGACACTCCCCCGGTGGCTGACGAGCCGTCGTCGACCACCAGCACGGTCCGGAGGTCGTCGAGTTGGTCCGCCACTGCGAGGACCCGCTCCACGAGACCCCGGTCGACCACGGCGGCCACCGCTGCGGAGTCGCGGTACAGGTGGGCGAGCTCATCTGCGGTGTACCGGTAGTTGACGTTGACGGGGACCGCCCGGACCTTCCACGCAGCGAGCAGGGTCTCGACGTACTCCGTCGAGTTGGTCAGGTGGCACGCCACCACGTCGCCGGGTCCGACGCCGACGCCCGCCAGCGCGTTCGCCAGGCGGTTGGCGCGGGTGTCGAGCTCGGCGTAGGTGAGTCGTCGGTCGCCGACCACCAGTGCCGGGCGGTCCGAGGCCACCTCGACCACGGCCTCCCACACATCGGCGAAGTTGTAGGTGTTCAGCACGGTCGGCAAGTTAGCCCCGCACGGTCCGGTGGGAGGGGCGGCCCGGACGCGGAGAGCGTGGCCCGGACGCGGCCGGGTCCCGGGGTGCGGACACACCCGGGACCCGGCCGAGGAGATCGACGCCTGCGATGGGGCGAGCGGACGTCTCCTCCTCGATCGACGTTGTACCCCACCGAGGAAGGACACCTCCGGTCGTGGAGGCCGTCCGGACCGAGGAATCCCCCTCAGGAGGCCGCTACGCCGCGCAGTCGTGCAGGACCGGCACCGTGGGTGCCCCCCGGCCTCAGTCCGCGCCCGGGACCAGCCGAAGGGCCAGGGCGGCGACCGAGTGCGGCGCCACGTTCGGTCGGGTGAGGCTGTACGAGATCACCGTGTCGACGACCAGCCGGCTCAGGTCGGCGCGATCCGGTTCCGGGACCGTGTTGTCGAGCGCTGCGAGCCCGGCCGCGATGGTCAGGTCGAGCGGGACGTCGTGGTGGACGTCCGGGCCGATGCTGTACACGGCCCGCTGCCGTTCCAGGCCGAGCGCACCCCACGCAGGGGGTTCGATCCTCGCCAGCCTCGCCACCTCGCACAGGTAGTCCACGAGGGCCAACCGGACGTCGACGTCGAGCCGCCGCTCGACCGCGGCGCGCAGGTCGGGCATGAAACGGTAGACCGACACCGCTGCCACCTCGGTCGGGCCGCGGAACCGCTCGGCGACCTCCGTGACGGACACGTCGGCCGCAGCGGCGACCTCGGTGAGGCTGACGTCGACGGCCGGTCCGGTGAACAGCGGTGCCGCTGCGGCCGCGACCCTCCGCCTCCACGTGACGAGGTCCGGATCAGCGCCGTCCTGCGGCTCGAGCACCCGCATGGAGGACTCGAGCTCCTCGATGCTCAGCCGGGTCGAGTCCGGGCGCATGACCGCGCTGAAGAAGGCCACCATTGCGTCGGGGAGCAGATCGGGACGGACCCCGTCCGGATCGAGGAGCCACTGCTGCAGGAGCCGCTCGGCCGTCGCCATCACGATCCGGGCCACCTCGCGACTCGTGAAGGGCTCGACGAATCGCCGTCGCTGGGTTCGGCACACCGCGTCGAGGAGGTCGGTGAACGGATCCAGGTACTCGTTCCACACCCCGTCCCGGAGCCGGGCTGCGATCCGCTCCCCGTCGCCGCTCGACCCGGTCGCCGCCAGCACCCGCATCAGGCGGCGCTCGAACGTCGACGACTCGGGTCGCGCCAGTTCGGCCCAGTTGGCCACAGCTGCGACGCGGACGAGCTCGGACGCGTCGATCGAGCCCGCCCCTGACGAGAGCACGTCGGTCAGGACGCGCAGCGGCTCGAGATCACGGGCGTCGACGAGCGACTCGACCATGGCCCAGGCCAGACCCTCCTTGCCACCGAAGTGGTACGTGATCGTCGACGCCGAGATCCCGAGTTCATCGGCGATGTCCCGGAGCGAGACGTCCCCGAGCAACTGCACGACGCCGCGCCGGTCGACGAGGCCCCACGCCGCCTCCACGATCGCCGCCTTCGCTTCACCCTGGACGGGAACCACCGAACGACCCTCCCTCGTCCGAACCTGGACACCTGCCACATCGGGCCGACGCCACTGGGTCGACCGGTGCGGCCCCGGTCCGGCTCTCCTCCGGATCGGGATCGTCAGAATGGCACATCCAGCCGGGTCCCCGGTGCAGACGACCGGATCACCGACGTCCGCTGGACCACCCCCACGCCGTCCGGCGACGAGTCGGTGTTCGCGCAGCCACCGTCCTCGTGACGCTGGTAGCTCACCGTCACCGCAGTCGGAGCAGCCGGCCGGCCGTCCACGCCGACCACCGCGGGGTGCGACCAGCGCACCGCCACCGAGGGGTCGTCGCACCGGGCGAACACCTCGGACCAGACCGCGCACCCGGTGACCTCGGAGCCACCGGGCACCACCAGCCGCCGGACCTCGATCGGCGGACCGGACGGGGTGCGACGGTCGGCCGCCAGCGGGGTGACCGAACCCGACCAGGCCGGATCGTCACCGACCCGGCCGGACCGCTCGATCCGCAGCCGGTACGCGGTCCCGGGTGACCAGGCCAGGTCCCTGGTGTTGCGGTTGCCGGTGGCCGACGGCAGGGTCGAGTCGGTCCCGGCGAGTTCACGGCCACCGTCGTCGTACCCGCCCCAGTTGACTGCCGTCGAGCCCGGGTGAGGGGCGAACCACTGCAGTCCCAGGTGCGCACCACCGCGGTGTCGACCGGATCGCTCGGCGAAGTCGGCCTGCAGCGCCCAGAAGTACAGGGCCTCGACTCCCGGGGGCTCGAGGACCTCGAGGGTGACCTCGGCACTGCGGAAGCGACCGGCGATCTCCCACCGGAGGTGGAACGACGACGCGCCGTTGGCGGACGGGGGCGCTCCGGCGACCCGCTCACCCAGTCGGAGGAGTCGTTGGAACCAGCGCGGCACCGCACCAGCGTGGACCACGGCGGGTCGGGGGGTCGAACCGTGCCGACCCACGGGACCCGGCCTAGAGTCCGGGACCGTGGAGATCCCCGGTGACATCCCGATCATCGACACCATGATCGGCTTCCCCAGTACGGACCGACGAGAGGTCTACCGGTTCATGGCCGACGACCTGCGGGACGCC
Organism: uncultured Actinomycetes bacterium; assembly: GCA_903852755.1. GTDB lineage: Bacteria > Actinomycetota > Acidimicrobiia > Acidimicrobiales > Microtrichaceae > SXMI01. Next base: position 31,481 of record CAINRS010000160.1, read on the forward strand.
GAGTCGGGCACCTTCACGATGCCCGCCCAGTACATGTTCACCGACGTCCCCGCCGAGATCGAGGCGGGGGTCGACCCGGTGGGCGTGACCCTCTACACCATGGACCGGTTCGGGGTGGAGCGAGGCCTGGTCAACGTGGGCAACGAGACCCGAGAGGACCCCCGCCGGGCCGTCCGAGAGCATCCCGACCGCTTCCTCGCCGCACTCGAGGTCGACCCCCGCCGGGGAGTCGACGAGATCCGGCGGATCCGGTCCTTCCACGAGGAGTTCGGCCTGGTCGCGCTGTCGACGTTCCCAGCTGGCTACCGGACGGCCATCAACGAGGCGCCGTACTACCCGATCTACGCCACGGCCGTGGAGCTGGGCCTCCCGATCTTCATCACGGTCGGCGTCCCGGGTCCCCGACTGCCACTCGCCCCGCAGAAGGTCGAGTACCTCGACGAGATCTGCTGGTTCTTCCCGGAGCTGACGGTCGTCATGCGCCACGGCGCCGAGCCGTGGGAGGACCTGGCGGTCAAGCTCATGCTGAAGTGGCCCAACCTCCACTACTCCACCTCGGCCTTCGCCCCGAAGCACTACCCGAAGGCGATCATCGACTACGCCAACACCCGAGGGGCCGACAAGATCATGTACGCCGGCTACTTCCCCGCCGGACTGACCTACGACCGGATCGCCGCCGAACTCCCGAACGTCCCCTTCCGGGACGAGGTCTGGCCGAAGTTCCTGCACCAGAACGCGGCACGGGTCCTCGGACTCGAGCCCCCCGGCTGAGTCGCCGGTCGGCTCAACGCCCGAGGAGCTCCCCGGCGGCGCGCGCCAGCTTGTCGACGAGGTGCTCCGACGCCTCGATCCCGGTGATCCAGCTCACGAGCGAGGCGAGCCAGACGTCGGTGAGCAGGTCGATCGAGACCGTCCGGTCCACCTCCGGTCCGTCTCCGGCGCCCCCCTCGAGGGCGTCGGTGACGATCCGGCGCATCAGGTCGCGCACACCGGCCACCACCGGGGCGACCGACGGTCCCCCGGTCACGAGTGCCCGGATGAGCGTCTCGGTGACCGACGGCTCGCGGAGCAGCGCCCGGTTCGCCCGCCGGAGCACGTCGACGACCCGGTCCACGGGTGCCGTGCCCTCGGGCGGACGGACCGCCAGACGGTCGGCGAGCCCGGCCACCTGCTCGTACATGAGCGACACCAGCAGGAACTCCTTGGAGGGGAAGTACCGGTAGAGCGTGCCGATGGCCACCCCGGAGGCCCGGGCGACCTCACGCATCTGGACCCCGTCCCACCCTCCGGAGCGCGCCAGATCGACCGTGGCGTCGAGGATCCGCCGCCTCCGTTCCGCCTGCGCCGGGGAGAGGCCCCGTTCACCGTCGGGGACCGTGGCGCTCACCGACGGCCGACCGCCGGTTCCCCGCCGCCGACCAGCAGGCCGACGAGTTCGGTGACCGGGTCGCCGTCGAGGTCCACCAGTCCGCTCACGGCTCCGGAACCCACCACCGAGGTCAGGACGGCTCCGGGACCGGTGCCGGTCCCGGGGAGTCCGGTGGCGACCATCACCACCCGGGCCGTGGGATCGAGCGCCCGGATCGCAGCCGCCGTCCCGACGGCGCGGAGCAGTCCGTCGGATCGGCGGAGGCCGGGACGGGTCGCCGAGTAGCCACCGCAGACCAGCACGTGCCACGGGCCCGACTCGCCCGGCCACGAGAGGTCCACCGTCAGGCCGCCACCGACGCCGACGTCGGACCGGACTTGACCGGGGTCACCACCACAGCGCTCCACGGCGGCCCGGACGACGAGCGCCGCGCACTCCCGGGCCGAGCACCCCCGGGCCCGGGCGTCGAGCAGGTCCACCGGGTCACCCTCTGCTGCGAGGTCCACCGGGGCGATCCCCGGTGCTCCGGCGAGTTGGGCCCTGACCACGTCGATACGTTCCCGGGCAGCCTCGACGTACCCGGCGTCGGTGTCGTAGCCGACGAAGTGCCGGCCGCTGCGCAGGGCCGCCACCGCAGTGGTGCCCGAGCCGGCGAACGGGTCGAGCACCAGGTCCCCGAGGTACGTGTAGAGCCCGATCAGCCGCTCCGGGAGCGCGACCGGGAACGGTGCCGGATGACCGACCCGGGTCGCCGACTCCGGGGGCAGCTCCCACACGTCCAGGGTCGCGTCCATGAACTCGTCCCGCTGGAGGGTCGAGGCCCACGGCAGCCCGGCTGACCGGCGGTCCGACGCACTCACTGCCCGGTCGAACCGGTCCTTCGACGCGACGACGACCCGTTCGGTCGTGTCCCGCAGCACCGGGTTGCCCGGACGCTGGAACGATCCCCAGGCACAGGATCCGGCCGAGCCCCGCTGCTTGAGCCAGACGATCTCACCGCGGAGCAGGAGCCGCAGACGGTCCTGCAGGATCGAGGTGACGTCGGACGCCAGCGACCGGAACGGTCGACGACCGAGGTTGGCGACGTTGACTGCGATCCGGCCACCCGGTTCCAGCGTGCGGACGCACTCGGCGAACACGTCGGTGAGCATCTCGAGGTACTCCACGTACGACGCCGGAACCGGGCCCGAGCCGAGCTCGGTCTCGTAGTCCTTGCCGGCGAAGTACGGCGGCGAGGTGACGACCAGCGCGACGGAGTTCGAGGCCACCGCCGACATGTCCCGGGCGTCGCCGTGGACGAGTTCGTCGAGATCTCGACGGGTCCCGGCGTCGGCCGGCGCTGCCTCGAGGTCCACGACCGGCGCGGCGAACCGTTCGTAGAACCCCGACGAGTCGTGCGACTCCCTGCGTGACACGCCGAAACTCGACGTCGTCGTCCCACGACGAGCACTCGACGCCGTCGTCCCACGACGAGCACTCGACGCCGTCGTCCCGGCCCCGTCGGTGGACGCGTCGACTCCGTCGGAACGGCGAGACACGTCCTCGATCCTACGGGGCACCGTCGGGCACGCCGGTGATGCCACAGCGACCCGGCGCCACGATCCGACCGGCCGCCCGCGGCGGCGCAGAGCTCAGTACCGCAGTCCCGGCGCCCGTGTACGGAACACGTCGGTCGCCAACCGGGTGCCGAGCGTGGTCGCGTCCCAGCGCTTGCCACCGTTGCCGATCGACGGTCCGTCGGCCCAACCCTGCATGAGGATGATGTTCTCGCCGACCGCCCGGATGATCTGGCCGGTCACGTGGTCGGACTCGTCGGAGGCGAGCCACGCCACGAGCGGCGACGACACCGAGGGGTCCATCGGGTTCCACTCGTCGTCGGGGATCTCATCGGGCTCCACCACGGCCGGGGCGTTCGGCATGGTCGCCGTGATCCGGGTCGCCGCCGCCGGTCCGACCGCGTTGACGGTGACACCGGTCCGGGCGAGCTCCAGGCTCAGGGTCTGGGTGAGGCTCGCGATCGCCGCCTTCGCCGGGGCGTAGTTGGACTGACCGAAGTTCCCGGTCAGTCCCGCCCCCGACACGGTGTTGATGATCCGGCCGTTGACCGGCTGTCCGGTCTCCTTGGACACGGCGCGCCAGTGGACGGCGGCGTGCTTGCAGGGGAGCCAGGTCCCCCGCAGGTGGACTCGCACCACGGCGTCGAAGTCATCGACGGTCATGTTGAAGATCGTGCCGTCACGGACGATCCCGGCGTTGTTGACCAGGACGTCCAGGCGACCGAAGTCCGAGACGGCCTGGGCCACCATGGCGGCCGCCTGCTCGTCGTCGGACACGTCGGCGTAGTTCGCCCGGGCGGTTCCGCCCCGTTCCTCGATGAGGGCCACGGTGAGGTCGGCGTCACGCCCCGCACCCTCACCGGTCACCGATCCGCCGAGGTCGTTGACAACCACGTGCGCGCCCTGTCGGGCCAGCTCCAGCGCGTGGCCCCGACCGATGCCGTGGCCGGCTCCCGTGACGATCGCCACCTTGCCGTCGAGCAGTCCCATGGTCCGTCCTCCTGCCGCCCGCCCGACCGGGCCGCAGGGAGCGGCCCCCGGAATCTGACGGGACGTCAGATCGTACGCGGCGGGGCCCGGCGTCGCGCAACCGCCGACCGGGGTCGCAGGTCAGTCGGCGAACTGGTCGCGCAGGACGTGCTTGAGCACCTTGCCGGCGGGGTTCCGGGGCAGGATGTCGACCACCTCGAGCTGCTCCGGCAGCTTCTGGTTCATCAGGCCCTGCTCCCGGAGGAACGCCACGACGTCCGACAGGCCGACGGGCGCCGAGCCCTCTGCGAGCTGCACGACGGCGCACACCCGTTCCCCGCTCGCGGGGTCCGGCAGTCCGATCACCGCCACGTCGGCCACGTCCGGGTGCTGGTAGAGCAGGTCCTCGACCTCCTTGGCCGAGACGTTCTCACCCTTGCGGATGATGACGTCCTTGAGCCGCCCGGTGATCACCACGTTGCCGCGCTCGTCGATCCGACCCAGGTCCCCGGTGCGGAAGAAGCCCTCCTCATCGAAGGCGGCGGCATCGAGCGAGGAGTCCAGGTACCCCCGCATCACCTGCGGTGCCTTCGCCCGGATCTCACCCTCCTCGCCCGGCTCGGCGACGCGGCCGTCGAGCGTGACGAGCTTCAACTCGACACCGGGCATCGGCTTGCCCTCGCTCACGGCGAGTTCGTCGTCGGTGTCGGTGGTGGCCGCCATCGTGAGGATCGGCGCCTCGGTCAGGCCGTAGCCCGACAGGACGGGGGCGCCGAACACCTCACGCAACTCGGCCACGAGTGCCGGCGGCTTCGGTGCGCCGCCACCCGGGAACCCCCGGACGTCGGGGAAGATCGGCTCGGACTGCGAGCGCTGGTAGTTGAGGTACGCCTGGTGGAACACCGTGCCGCTGCCGGCCAGCGTGACGCCCTCGCGCGACAGCACGGCCGGCGTGTCCTCCGGGTGGAAGCCCTCGGTGAGGATGTTGGTGCAGCCCGACTGGAGGCCGGCGAAGAGCCACGTCACCCCGCCGATGTGGGTGAAGGGGAAGACCAGCGCGTTGCGGTCCCCTGCGGTGACGGCGAGTCGCTCGGCCATCCCGTACGCGACAGCGGCGATCGACGCGTCGGTGTGCTGGGCCCCCTTCGGATCCGCGGTGGTGCCCGAGGTGTAGAAGAGCCAGCGAACCGGCTGTGACTCGGCATCGGGTGCGGTGGCAAGCGGTGGGAGCGATCCGGGATCACCCTCGGGGAGGGTGCGGTCGGCGACGAGCACCGCGCTGCCCGGCACGTCGGCGACGACCGACCGTGCCATCGACTCGTAGTCGAACCCCCGCCACACCGACGGCACGATGAACAACGACGACTCCGCCTGCCCCACGATGAAGCCGACCTCACGCTCGCGGTAGATCGGCAGGAGCGGATTCTGCACGGCGTCGAGCCGGCTGAGCGCCGCCACGAGCACGAGCGACTCGAGCCAGGTCGGGAGCTGCCACGACACCACCGTGCCCGACCCCACCCCGAGCTCGGCCAACCCGGCCGCCGCGCGCTCGGACCGGTCACGGAACTCGGCGAAGGTCAGCGTCGACCCGTGCTCGTCGACGGCGAGCTGCCCGTCCGGGCTGCGCTCGACCCGCTCGTCGATCAACTCCCACAGCGTCCTGCCCTGCAGCATGTCCAGCTCCCCGCGTTCGTGGTCACATCGGTGCGCCGAGGACTCTAGGTCCGCTGGGCCACACATCGCCGGTCCGGATCGAGCGGTCGAGCCTCACCCCGGCGCGATGGCCGGGATGGGGGTCCCGACGGCGACGACCACGACGGGACGGTTGCCGGCAGGGGATCCGAGGGGCACCGTCACCTCCCGCGGTGGGTCCTGTGGCTCACACGCCACTCCGGCACGGGGCACCAGACCGGCCACGACCACGGTCACCGCCGTCGGATCCTCGGTCACCGAGATCCGGCCGAGCGCCTCCTCGGCACTCCGCAGGCACCCGACGGAGACCTCCAGCGCCGCTCCGTCCGTCGAGGGGACCACCGATGCCGGGAGCACCGCCGTGTCCGCGTTCTCGGCCGAGAGCCCATCGGGGACCACGAACCCGAAGGTGGTGACGGCCCCGTCGACCACCACCTCGTCCACCCCGGGCGGGGCCGGCGCTCCCCCCGGCACGGTCACCGGCACCGCTGCGCCCGGCGCCTCCTCCGGGGTGGTGCCGGCGGTGGTCTGCGGGACGTCGAGACGCTGCCGGTTGGACGACTGGCTGCTGTAGCCGAGCAGGACGCCCACCAGTCCCACGCCGGCGAGCACCAGGAACCCGACGAGGAACGGCCAGATGCTGTAGGTCCGCGGTCCGGACGGTGTGTCCGCCGACCGGCCACGTCGACCGCTCCGTCGGATGCCGACCCGGCGTGCCACCGACCGCCTACAACACCGCGATCGGCGCGACCGGTGTGCTGGACGCGCCGACGATCGGCTCCGGTGCCGCCACCACCAGGACGTCGCCCCGGCCCGACTCGGCGCAACGCTCGGCGAGCAGCTCGAAGTCCCAGTTCTGACCCTGGAGCATGCCCATGTCCCGGACCTGCAGCAGGTGGACGGCCAGGCAGTCGGACCAGTCGGGCAACGACGGAGGGAAGGCCTCGTACGCGTAGGAGTCGGTGAAGGCGCCTGCGACATCGTGGCGGTGCATCCACTCGACCGAGTGGACCGACAGCCCGGGGAGCGAGTGCTCGCTGCCGACGGCGTAGCGGATCCGGTCTCCCCGGTGGTAGTGACGCATCATGCCGGTCCGGACCAGCGCCACGTCACCGGGCAGCACCTCCACCCCGGCCAGGTCCGCCGCGGCGTCGAGGTCGTCCGCGGTGATCGGGTAGCCGGGACTGATCTGATCGAGGCTCTCGACGCCGTGCACCCGGGGCACGTCCAGCAGGACTCCCCGGGACACGATCTGCGGCAGTCGTTCCGCACCGAGCACGGTCGCTCCGTACTGCGCCGTGATCGCCGAGGTCGGGAATCCGTTGTAGAGCAGGCCGTCGTACGCGACGTGGCAGAGCGCGTCGACGTGGGTGCCGGCGCACGTCGACATGAACACCGCGTCGTCCGTTCCCTCCCAGATGCCCGGGGCGAACTGATCCCGTTCGTTGAGCGACGTGACGGTGAGGATCGGGTTGTAGCGCCGGGCCGGCTGCCCCACCTGGATGCCATCAGCTCGGAGGTCGACCGCCAGCGAGAGGTGCTCACCGGTGCGGACCGAGTCCATCCCGCGTCGGGCCGCAGCGGCGTCGAGCAGGTTCCCGCACCCGAGCTGGTCGTCGTCGCCCCAGCGACCCCAGTTGGAGACACGTTCGCCGAGCTCGAGGAGGTACTCGGGGAGCGGCACCGGACCTCAGTCCCCGAGCACGACGACGCCGCGCGCCAGCCGCCCCTCGTGCAGCTCGGACAGCGCGTCGTCGAACCCCTCGATCGGGTACGTCGCCGTCACCAGCTCGTCGAGCTGCAGCCGCCCGGCACGGTACAGCTCGACCACGAGCGGGACGTCGTGCGCCGGTCGGGCCGATCCGTACCGGCACCCCATGAGCGACTTGTCGTTGTACATCGTGTTCACGACGAAGCTGGCCTCGGTCCCCATCCGGGGCACCCCGAGCATGACCACCGATCCCCCGAAGTCGAGCAGGTCGGTCGACAGCCTGATGAGCGCCGTGGACCCGACGCACTCGAAGACCCAGTCGACCCCGTGGGGCCGGACCTCCCGGACCGCCTCGACGAGATCGTCCTCCGGCCCCGGACAGACGAAGTGGGTCGCGCCGAACTGCCTGGCGACGGACTCCTTCGCCGGGTTGGTGTCGACGGCGATGATCGGGAGCGAGTCGCTCAGCGCCAGACCCTGGATCACGTTGAGCCCGATGCCTCCCACGCCGATCACGACGGCGGACTCCCCGTGGGTGACCCGGGCGCGGTTGAACACCGCTCCCACGCCGGTCAGCACACCGCAGCCGATCAGGCAGGCGCTCGTGAGCGGCACGTCGTCGGGGATCGGGATCGCCGAGGTCGCCGGGACCACGGTCGACTCGACGAACACCGAGGTGTTGGCGAACTGGAAGGCCTTCTCCCCGCCCACGGTGAACGGCCGGGAGAGCTTGCCCAGGCTCGTCCGGCAGAACGTCGGCTTGCCGCGGGCACATGCGGCGCAGGTGCCGCAGTTGCCGAGCGTCGTGAGGACCACGTGGTCCCCGACCTTCGTGGAGGTCACGTCGTCGGCGACCGCCTCGACCACCCCGGCCCCTTCGTGACCGAGCACGACCGGGGTCGGGAACATGATCGTCCCGTCGAGGACCGACACGTCCGAGTGGCAGAGTCCGGCTGCGGCGAGCCGGACCCTGACCTCGCCGGGTCGCAGGTCACGTACCTCGACGTCGTCGCGGAGCGCTGCCGTCTCGCCGTCCCACACGATTCCCTTCACCGGTCACCTCCAGCACCGTTCCCGCCGACCGCGACGGACGGATGGTCCCGCCGGGCACATCGCCACAGCCTGCGGAGCGTAGCCGGGGTCCGTCCCGGCAGAGCGGTGGATCAGGAGCAGGCCGGCCCGCTCGAGATCGACCGCTTGGTGCCACCCGAGTTGCCGTTCCCATCGGTCGCCGAGGCCGAGAGGGTCACGACCGTCGCCGGCTGCGGGAACACCAGTGACACGGAGATCGACGAGCCGCCGGAGGACTTGCCGCCCGAGAGCCCGCCACCGCTCCAGGAGAGCGTGATGCCGGAGACCCCGGAGGGGTCCGAGGCCGACGCCGTGAACGCGCCGGTCCCACCCCAGGGGACGCACGACGGTCCCGAGATGCTGACCGACGGCCCCGTGACGTCCGGGGGCTGCGTCGTGGTCGTCGTCGACGGAGGCGGAGACGGAGGGGATGGCGGAGGGGCCGGCGGGGGGACCGGTGCAGGAACGGGCGCCGGCGGGGGCAGGGGCACCGCCTGGGGGATGGTGGTCGGCCGCGGACGATCGGCCGCGACCGACGTGGTGGTCTCGCCCGGAGGGATCCCGGACGCGGCTCCGGAACCCGGGCCGGGCACCGGAGCCGGAGTCAGGCCCGGCAGGAGCGGCACCGTGGTGTCCGGGGTCGTCGTGGTGGTGCTCGACGTCGTCGTGGTCGACTCCGGCACCGGGGACGAGAACACCTCCTCGACCTCGCCCGGGTCGAGGAGCAGCGCCCCACCGCCGAGCACCAGCAGGGCGACGACGGCGGCACCGACGGCCAGCGGCCAGCGTCGGCGACCGGCACCTGCCGGGGGGAAGCCGTCGGAGCGCCAACGACCACCACGGGGCGCACCGAGCCGGGCGGGCGCCTCGGCGAGGAATCGCTCCCGCGCCGAGATCGGTGCGGCGAGGACGGTGGACTGCGCCGAGAGCGCCAGGGCCGAACCCGACAGGACCGCCTTGGCCAGGCGCGAGCGCATCGAACCGCAGCGTTCGCACTGCTTGATGTGCCGGGCGAAGCGCTTCCTCCACAGGACGTTGAACTCACCGTCCCAGGAGTCGGCCACCTCGTCGAGGCCGTCGCACGAGGCGCGACCCGACCTGGCGATGAGCAGGGCCGAGGTGGCGGCCTCGAGCCGTTCCTTCATGCGGTGCACCAGCTGGTACCCGTGGTCCCGCTTGACCCCGAGCGCGTCGGCGAGCTCCTGGCCGTCGAGACCCTGGGCCAGGTGCAACTCGAGCACCATCCGGTCCCGGTCGTCGAGCCCGGCGGCGGCGTCCTGGAGCAGCGCGGCGAGATCGGCGGGACTCGCCCCCGGTTCGAGCCCGATCCCGTCGGACTGGTCTGCGTGACCCGACCCGAACGGATCGACCACCGGGAAGTCGTCCAGCGCAGCGAGGTCCCCGGGGTCGGCCCCGCTGTCGGCGAACACGTCGGACACCGCCGCCGGGTCGAGTCCGACGGCGCCGACGGCACCGAGCGAGACCTCCCGCCGGCGGAGCCGGGTGCGCCGGTACACCTCGTGGCGGGCGATGGCGTAGAGCCACGACTTGAGCTTGGCCGGCTCACGGAGCTGTCCGAGCCGCTCCGCCGCAGTGAGGAACACCTCGGCGGTCACGTCCGCAGCGGCGTCGTCGTCACGGAGCATGTGGGCGCACATGGTGTGGATCCGGTCCGCGTACCGGTCGTAGAGGACCGCGAGTGCACCGCTGTCCCCCTCGAGGATCCGCTCGACGAGCGCTGCGTCGGTGAGCGTGTCCATGCGTCCTGCACCCTTCGCCCGGTGGGGCACCATCTTGCACCACGACCGCCGGGTCCGGGCCCGCATCGGGTCCATCACGACGCGACCGTCCGGAGTCGGCGGCCGGCGGCACCGACCGCCCCGAGCACCCCGGCCGCGGCCAGCAGCGCCAGACCGGCGATCAGGACGGGGGCGCCACCCTGCCGGAGCGGCCAGGTGAGCAGGCTGCCGCCATCGGCCCCCACCGGTCCGTGACCGGGCACCACCGGCCAGAGGGCGGCCAGGACCAGCAGGACCACCCCGACGGCGGCACGGCAGGCCGGTCGACCTGCGGATCGATCGGGAGTCCGTCGGGACCGGGTGTGGTTCGGGTGGCGCACGTGCGGACCTCCTGCTCGGTGGCGGGCTCGTTCGAGCCCTCACCTGCAGGAGCACACGGCTCCGGGAATCTGACACTTCTCGCCAGCCCGGATCCCCGGGCCGGGCGCCGACGGGTCAGCTCGACCAGACCAGCCCCTGGAGCTCCGAGTAGGCGAGCAGTCCGTAGCTGCCGCCGTCCCGGCCAACTCCGGACTGCTTGAACCCGCCGAACGGGGCCTCGTGGTTGCGCTGGAGGGTGTTGATCCCCACCACGCCGGAACGGAGTCTGGTTCCGACCTGCCACGCCCGCGCGGTGTCCCCGCTCCAGACGTAGGAGTAGAGCCCGTAGTCGGAGTCGTTGGCGATGGCGACCGCCTCGTCCTCGTCGTCGAACGGCACGACCACCACGACGGGCCCGAAGATCTCCTCGCGGACGGGAGTCATCTCGTTCGTGCAACCCACCAACAGGGTCGGCTCGACGTAGAACCCGACGTCGAGGGCCTCGGGACGCCCCCCGCCGACGACGGCCTGGGCACCCTCGTCGAGTCCCGCCCGGATGTACCCCTCGATCCGTTCACGGTGGACCCCGGTGATCACGGGCCCCACGACGGTGTCCTGCTCGGTCGGAGCACCGACCTTCATGAAGCCTGCGGCCGCCTCGAGTCCGGCGACGAGTTGGTCGTGGACCGACCGCTGCACGATCACGCGGGTGGGCGCGGTGCAGATCTGACCGGAGTGGAAGCCCCAGACCGAGGCGATGCCTCCGATCGCCGCCTTCAGGTCGGCGTCGTCGAAGACGATGCAGGCCCCCTTGCCACCGAGTTCGAGGAGGAGACGCTTCATCTGGCCACCTGCGACCTCACCGATGCGGCGACCGACCGCCGTCGAGCCGGTGAAGGAGATCATGTCGGTGGCCGGGTGGGCGACGATCGCCTCGGACGCCGGGATGCCGGTCCCTCCCACCACGTTGACCACTCCCGGCGGGAAGCCGGCCTCGACCATGAGCTCCACCATGCGGAACACGGCGAGCGGGTCCTGCGGGGCCGGCTTGACCACGACGGTGTTGCCCATGGCGAGCGCCGGACCGATCTTCCCGGCCATGTTCACCATGGGGAAGTTGTAGGAGGTGATGCAGCTGACCACGCCGACGGGAACCCGGTTGGCCGCAGCGTTGATCACCCCACCGGGTGCGAGCACCGTCGAGGGCATGACCGCCGGTGGGAGCGGGTCGAGGGTCGGCTCCAGCGCCCCGGTCGCGTAGCGCCGCAACCTCGCCGCGGCCTGCGGCACCTGGATGGTCTTCGTCGTGCGCATCGTCGCGCCGGTCTCGGCGACCACGAGCGGAACGAGCTCGTCCGCGTGCGCGTCGATCAGGTCGGCTGCGGCGGTGAGCAGTTCGGCCCGGCGTTCCGGTGTGGTCCGGGACCACGCCGGGAACGCCTCGGCCGCCGCCTCGACGGCTGAGGCCGCCTGGGCGACGGAGGCCTCGGGAGCCTCGCCCACGACCTGTTCGGTCGCAGGGTTGATGATGGCGTAGCGGTCGTCGGGCTCGACGGCCTCGCCGCCGATGACCAGTGGGTACGGGCGTGAGGTCATGGATCGACGGTAACGCCCGGGCCGAGGGCCCGTCAGATCACGGCGACCGTCGGCCCGTGATCATCCCGTTGATCTCGGCGAGGTCCGTCACGGCTCGAGATCGAGGCCGAGCAACTCGATGGCGTTGCCCCGGACCAGCTTGCGCTGGATGTCCGACGGCAGGTCGCCCATCAGCTTGATGGCCACCTCCTTGGAGTGCGGCCACGTCGAGTCCGAGTGCGGGTAGTCCGTCTCGAAGCACACGTTGTCCACGCCCACGGCCTCGATGTTGTCCAGACCGTAGACGTCGTCGAAGAAGCACCCGAAGATCTGGCGGTAGTAGTAGGTGCTCGGTGGCTCAGGCACCAGGTCGCCGATGCCGCCCCAGCCACGATTCTCCTCCCACACCTTGTCGGCCCGCTCGATGATGTAGGGGATCCAGCCGATCTGGCCCTCGGAGTACGCCAACTTGAGTTCGGGGAACCGGACGAGCACACCGGAGAACAGGAAGTCGGTCATGGACGCCATGGCGTTGTTGAACGTCAGGGTGGAGCCGACCGCAGCGGGGGCGTCCGGTGAGGTCGACGGCATCTTGGAGCTCGATCCGATGTGCATGTTGACGACGGTCCCCGTCTCGGCGCACGCGGCGAACAGCGGATCCCAGTAGCGGTCGGCATCGTGGACGGACGGGAGACCGAGGTAGGCGGGGATCTCCGAGAAGGTGATCGCCCGGCCACCGCGGGCTGCATTCCGGCGCACCTCGGCAGCAGCCAGTTCGGGGTCCCAGAGCTGCACGATCGCCAACGGGATCAACCTGCCGTCGGAACCTGCGCACCACTCCTCGAACTGCCAGTCGTTGTAGGCGCGGACGCAGGCATCGGCGAGCTCCTTGTCGCTGGCCTCGAGGAACCGTTGCCCGCAGAACCGCACGAAGCTCGACGGGAACGACATCGACGCCTCGGTCCAGTTGGCGTCCATGTCCTCGAGCCGGGCCGCCGGGTCCCAACAGCCCCGACGCATCTCCTCGTAGGTGATCGGAACGACCTGGACCTGGTCACGCTCGAATCCAACGGCAGCCTCGAGTCGCGTCAGCGGGAACCGGCCATCCTCGAACGACCACCAGTCGCCCACCTCACCCGACTCGTCCGGTTCGAAACTGAACACTCCCCCGACGAAGCTCATGACCCCACGCTGGCGGATCGACCGGGGCCCGGCCTCCTTGAACCGCTCGGGGAGACGGTCCTGCCACACACCCGGGGGTTCGATGACGTGGTCGTCGACCGAGACGATCTTCGGGAGGTCGGCCTGCTCGACCGTCGTTGCACCGCTGCTGGAATCCATGAGCTCAGGCTACAACCGCGCGCGAGAACGTGTTCTCGTCGAGCCGGCACACGGCCGGTCCGTCACTCCTCTGCAGGGCCTCGGAACAGGTCCAGCAGAGGTCCGAGGACGGGGTCCATCTGGGCCGAGGACAGCGTGCTCCCTCCGTCGAGAACCAGGTTCTGGCCCGTCAGGTAGCCGGAATCGCGGCCCAGGAGGAACGCCACGACCCCGGCCACGTCCTCGGGCGCACCGAGTCGGCCCATGGGGGTGCGGGCCTCGATCCCGCTCCGGGTGGCGTCCTGAGCGGCGAGCACCTCGTTGAGCGGGGTCCGGACGAACCCGGGGGACACGCAGTTGACCCTGACGTCGGGCGCCCACTCGAGGGCCGCCGAGCGGGTCAGGGCGATCACCGCAGCCTTGGCAGCGGCGTACGGACCCTCTCCGAGAGTCGGTCGGACACCCGAGACGCTCGCCACGGTCACGACCGACGACGGCTCACCGCGCCGGGCGGCCGCCGCCCGCAGGTGGGGCGCCGCTCCCCGCAGGTAGTGGAAGGTCCCGGTCACGTTGATCCGCCAGATCAGGTCGAACTCGGCGTCGGTGTAGTCCTCGAGCGGCTTGAGGTTGCCCACTCCGGCGCAGGCGACCAGTCCGGTCAGGTCACCGACCGTGTCGACGGCCGCGGCGATCGACGACTCGGCCTGCGACCGGTCACCGACGTCGGCGACCACCGCCACGCCACCGACGGCATCGGCCACGGACCGAGCCGCATCCTCGTTCCGGTCGACCACGACGATCCGGAACCCGTCGCTCGCGAGGCGCGCACAGGTCGCCGCACCGATCCCGGAGCCCCCGCCCGTCACCAGCACCCCGCTCACCCCGCCGCTCCGGTGTCGCCGGTGCCGGTCTCCCCTGGGCCGCCGATGACGACGTTGGGTTCGTCGGTCACGATGAACTCGATCCGATCGGTGTCGAGGAACCGCCGCTCGTCGGGGGCGACGAACTCGGCGTACGCGGGTTCGGCGATGAACGCAGCGAAGGCGTCGATCGACTCGTACCACTGCACCGCCACGCCGTCGATGTCGTCGTTGCCCGACAGTGCGTCGGGCCGGTGGCGGACGTGCTGCTCGTAGCGGACGATGTGCCGGGCCAGTTCGGGGATCCCGGCGATGAGCGGACCGTGGACCTCACGCCAGTGGCGGACGAACTCCTCGTGGCTCAGCTCGGGATTGCGCCGGAGCAACGCGTACATGACGACCACGGACCCTCCTCGGATCGACGACGGGTCCGGGCGACCCCGCCGCACGAGGCGAGGTTAGGCTCCCTGCGTGAGCTCCACCCGGGACACGCACGAACGATTCCTCAGCCTGCCGATGTTCGCCGGCTGCTCAGCGGCCGAGCTCGCCGAGATCGACCGGCTCGCCGACGAGGTCGCCATCGCGTCGGGTCGCACGGTCATGCGCCAGGGGGACCTGGGACAGGAGTTCGCGCTCGTGGTCTCCGGCACGCTCGACGTAATCAAGGACGGCACCGTCGTGGCGACGCTCGGAGCCGGGGACTACTTCGGCGAGCTCGCGCTGCTCGAGGCGATCCCGCGGACCGCCAGCGTGGTCGCGACCAGCGACGTGGTGCTCGAGGTCATCGACCGCCGGGGCTTCAACACCCTGCTCGACGATCTCCCCTCGCTGAGCCGGTCGATGCTCAAGGGAATGGCCCACCGACTCGTCGAACTCGAGCAGGCGTGCCGCGAGCTCCAGGATCGGCTCGACGGACCCACCTGACCGAAGCGGCCCGTCAGCTGACGACCGACGGCCAGACATCGTCGCCGAACCGCTCGAGCTGGTCGGCGTACTCGGCGGCCGAGTCGGCCAGGAAGCGCAGCTGCAACTGGTTGGCGCCCACCTCGCAGTAGCGACGCAGGCCGGCAGCGACCTCGTCGGCGGAGCCGGTGAGCACCCAGTCCGGATCCCCGTCCCGGGCCGGTCCGAGCCGGATCGGTGCTCCGTTGATGCCCAGGTCGAACTCCTCCGGCCGGTCCGCTGCGGCCCGCTCGGCACGGATGAACTCCACAGCGGCCCGCATCCCCATCTCCGGGGGACCCTGTGGCAGCCACCCGTCACCGAGTCGCGCCGCCCGACGCATCGCCGGACGTGAGGACCCACCCACCCAGATCGGCGGCCCACCCGGACGGGTCGGCCGCGGACGCACCCCGACCCCCACCTCCGCCCCTGGACCGCCCACGGTGGGGAACTCCTCGGTGAAGGCCGCCCGGATGACCGCCAGGGCGTGGTCGGTCGACGCACCACGTCCCGCGTGGTCGACCCCGAGGAGGTCGAACTCGGAACGCAGGTGGCCGGCGCCGACGCCGAGGATCGCCCGTCCGGTGCTCAGATGGTCCAGGGTCGTGAACGACTTCGCGGTGACCAGCGGGTGACGGTACGGGAGCACGTAGACGTGGCTCAGCAGGTGGACCCGGTCGGTCTGGGCCGCGAGCCACGACAGGGTCGCGACGGTGTCGTACCAGGTCGCCGACATCGACTCGTCGGCCGGACGGGGGATGGCCACGTGGTCGCAGACGGCCACGTAGAACGCACCGGCCCGGTCGGCGGCGCAGGCGATCGCCGCCAGGTCGGCAGCGCCCGCTCCTTCCTCCCACGCCTGCACGTAGATCGTCGACTGCGACTGGATGGGGAGCTGCAGCCCCCAGACGACCCGGCCGGGAGGGATGGCAGCTGCCATCAGCGGCCGCCGCGAGCATCCGCCCGGGCCGCGTCGATCGCGATCGACGGGTCCTCGAGGTCGGGGGAGAAGCTCGCCACACCGACGTGGAGGACGAGCGAGAACGTTCCGGAACCGGTGGTGAACGGCAGCGCGGCCACGCCCCGGACCCGTTCGGCGAGTGCCGGGCCGGCGAGGTCTCCCCCGGTCGGGACGATGAGCAGGAACTCACCGGTCTGCACCTGGCGCAACAGGTCGGTGGACCGGATCAGCGGCGCGAGTCGGACGGAGAGTTCATCTGCCACGCCCGCCGTCCAGCCCGGTCGAACCTGCTCGCCGGTCGGGCCGGTCCCATCGTCATCGAGGGAAGGCTCCGGCTCGGCGACGTTCGGGGTGACGAACTGCCGGTTGGACGGGTCGGCGAGAACGAGCGAGAGCACGGTGGCCTCCGACCCCGCAGCGGCGAGACGACGGAGGAACGATGTCGCCTCCTCGACGACCTCGGTCTCCGGACGGGGATCCGTGCCGCTCATCCGCGCTCCGATCCCCAGATCCCGACGAAGCTGACCATCTCACCCGGGTAGCCACCGAGGTTGTGTGTCAGCGCCAGCCCGCGGTCGGCAGTGTCGATCCGTCGGTCCTCCGGTGCCGCTCCGCGCAGCTGGAGCCAGCACTCGAACAGCATCCGCAGCCCTGAGGCGCCGACGGGGTGGCCGAAGGACTTCAGCCCCCCATCCGTGTTCACCGGCAGGTCGCCGTGGAGGTCGAACACACCGGCCTCACAGTCCTGCCAGGCGGTCCCGCGCTCTGAGAAACCGAGGTCCTCCATCAGGACGAGCTCCGTCGGCGTGAAGCAGTCGTGAACCTCGGCCATGGCGAGCTCACGACGCGGGTCGGTGATCCCCGCCTGGGCGTACGCGTCGCGGGCGGCGAGCTCACACTCCGGGAAGTGCGTGTAGTCGTAGTCGGGGTCGAGCAGACCCGAACCGTTGCCGGCGACGAACGAGAGGGCCTTCACGTAGAGCGGCGAGTCGGTGTACCGGTGCGCATCCTCGGCGCGGACCACGACGACCGCTGCGGCGCCGTCGGCCACCCCGGCGCAGTCGAACACCGAGAGCATGCCGGCGACCTCGGGCATGGCGCAGATCGCGTCGACGTCCATCTCCCGGCGGAACTGCGCCCTCGGGTTCCGGGCTCCGTTCGCGTGGTTCTTGGAGGCGATCCGCGCCAGCGTCCGGCGCAGTTCGGCGGGATCCACGCCGTACTTCGCGGCGTACGCCGGTGCGACGAGCGAGAACATCGCCGCCGCAGTGAGCGTGCGCTGCGTCCCGTCGGTCGGGATCGGGAACGCGTTGAGCCCCTGGTACCCGGAGTCCTTGACCTTCTCGACCCCCACGGCGGCGGCGACGTCGTAGGCACCGGACGCCACGGCGTAACAGGCCTGTCGGAGCGCCTCGGAACCCGTCGCGCAGTAGTTCTCGACCCGGGTGACCGGGACACCCTCGAGCTTGAGGGGCGCTGCGAGGGTGATCCCGGACATGCCCGACTGGGCGGTGCCGAGCCACCAGGCGTCGACGTCGCCCGGCTGCAGTCCGATTGGCCCGAGCGCCTCGAGCGTCGCATCGATCGCCAGGTCGTCCACCCCTCGGTCCCAGTGCTCCCGGAACGCCGTGCATCCCATCGACACGATGGCGACCCGGTCTGCGATCCCGTGACTGCCCATCAGTTCGCCTCCCCGGCGACGCCCGGGCCGGGAAGCGGCCGGGCCTTCCAGAAGTAGTTCGCGATCCCGTCGGCGGTCCCGATCCGACGGAACGTCATCTCGACCTGCATGCCGATGCGCACGTCGGTGGCGGACACGTCGGTGAGCTCGAGCGGCAGTCGTCCACCGCCCTCGAAGTCGCAGACGGCGAAGACCACCGGTGGCGACGGCGAGTAGGCGAGCGAGTCGACCGTGAACGTCGCCACCGTCGCCCGACGGTCGGCCATGGGCAGCACCTCCATGTCGTCGGCCGTACCACCCCGGTAGGAGACGCGGGCGGGCGGCAGGTGGACCGCACCGCTCGAGCGGTCCCGGCTCCCGACGAATCCGTACTTCCACTCGGCGCGGCGGTCCGCCGCCGACGCCGACATGCGGGCCGGCTCGGGCCGGTTGGGCGGTTGCACGGGCAGGACGCCGCGCCACGCCAGGTACCGGGCGTACGGGAGCGCTGCGCCGGATGCGACCTGCTCGGCGACGGTCGGCCCGTCAACAGCGACGTCGGTGCGGCGGAGGATCGTCACGTCCGCACCGTCGGCGAGCGAGATGACCGCGACCAGATCACCCGGACCGGATCGCTCGAGCAGGTCGGCCAACAACAGGCCGGGGTGCGCGGCCCCGGTGAACCCGACGCTGCGATCGAGCCGGTCGGTGAGCTCGACCCCGGCGGATCCGAGTCGCTTGGCGAGCGTCGCCCCGGAGCGAGGGTTCGGTGCACTCACAGCGACCCTGGTCAGGTCACCGTCCGTCAGTCCGCACGACGCGAGCGCCCGGTCCCACGCGTCAGCCGCCAGAGCGTCGTACCGCTGCTGGCCGAAGCGGTCCTCCCACGCGTGCATCCGCAACTCACCGGGGGCGCGCCACCGGTCGAGGAACTCCCGCGTCGCCGAGGCACCGCCGACGTACTCGGCCACCAGCGGCGCGACCGTGTCGTCGCCGACGACGACCGCCGAGCCTGCGTCCCCGCCACCGGACTCATCACCCGAACCGGCCAGTCCGGTGCGGACGTCGCCGGCGATCACCACCACCAGGTCGTCGGTGGAGCGCAGCGCAGCGCGCAGGGCTCCTGCCGCACCACGCAGACCGGGGCCGGCATCCACCGTGGCCGCCGACCCCGGGAGTCGGAGTGCGGCGTGGAGCAGGGGCGATGCCGACTTCTCCGCGTACACCGGTGCGGTGGTGGCGAAGGAGAGCGAATCGACCCGGTCGGTCCCGGGGATCCCGTTGAGTGCGCTCCTCGCGGCTGCGACACCGAGTGTGACGGGGTCCTCGTCGTACGACGCCACCGTCCGAGCGCCCGAACCGGATCCCGAGCCGAGCACTGCGGCGATCTCCGCGCGGTCCAGCCGCCAGTGCGGCAGGTACCCGGTGGCCGAGATGATCCCCCTCATGTTGCCCGTCCTCACTCTCCGTGCCTGCCCCGACCGGCACGGTTCCGCGACCGTTGTCGGGCCGGAGCAGTCTAGGGTCCGGTGGTCGTTCGCCCCGCAACGGACCTCCGATCGGGGTGACAGCCGACGATGGGAGCACTCCGTGGCCGATGTCGCAGCGATGAACCGGCGTGAACGTCGGCGGAGGGAGGTGCTCGCAGCCGCCAGCGAGGCCGTCCGGGAACGGGGACTCGACGGACTGACCATGCAGGCGATCGCCGACCGTCTCGACTGCGCGGTGGGCACCATCTACACGTACTTCCCGTCCAAGTCCGCACTGCTCGCCGGCATGATGAGCGATGCGGTCCAACTCCTGCTCGACACCTACCGATCTGCGAGCTCCAGGTGGGACCAACAGCTCCCGGGAACAGCTCCGGACGTCGCTGCGATCGCGCGGATCCTCGCCTTCACCGACCTGTTCGTCTCGGCGCAGCGGATCCACCCCGACGAGTTCCAGTTCCTCCAGATGCTCATCACCACGCCGGAGTCGCTGATCGACCCCAACGACGTCGCCTCGGTCCTGCCGTCATCGTTGGCGTTCCTCGCCGGCGTCCACGACCTCATCGACGGCGCGGTCGACGCGGGCGCCCTGGAACCGCCGACCGGCGAGGACGACGGGCTCAGGCGGACCCTGCGTTGGACCGGCGCGATCCACGGCTCCCTGCTGATCGCCAACGTGGCCCACGTCTCAGGGCTGCCACACGCAGACGCCTACGACTCGACGGTGCTCGCCCGGCAGGTCACCGTCGACCTGCTCCGCGCCTGGGGAGCCACTGCGGCCACGGTGCAGGCCGCCTCGACAGCGGCACTCCTCCTGTCAACAGCACCGGAGCAGGTCCCGGTGCCGACCGGGGTCCGGGTCGACGCGCGGCCCACTGATCGACCCTGATCCAACCCCTCAGTCGCTTCGGGACCGACGACCCAGGGCCGAGCCGGCCAGCACCATGCCGATCAGCATCAGTGCGCTGGCCACGATGACGAGGACCTCGCTCCGGGCCCCGGAGAACGCCAGCGATCCGGCTGAACCGTAGGACGGGACCACCCGCCGCTCGGGCTGGGGCGAGCGGACCTGATTGATCCCCTGCACCTCGGTCTCCGGTCCGGTCGTGACGAGCTGAGGACCCGGCACGGTTGTCGCGCCCAGCACCTCGCTCGGCACCGTCGTCGAGGTCGTCACCGGGACGGTGGTGGTGGTCGTCGGAACGGTCGTCGTTCCGAACACCTCGGACGGAATCGTCGTGGTCGTCGTCTCAGGGACCGTGGTCGTGGTCGTCTCCGGAACCGTCGTGGTCGTCTCCGGAACCGTCGTCGTGGTCGTCGTCTCCGGAACCGTCGTCGTGGTCGTCTCCGGGACCGTCGTCGTGGTCGTCTCCGGAACCGTGGTCGTGGTCGTCTCCGGAACCGTCGTGGTCGTCGTCTCCGGAACCGTCGTCGTGGTCGTC